>CAZGJX010000017.1:0-47844 GCA_964525635.1 uncultured archaeon | reverse complement strand
ATGGAGTATATTTGCTTAACTAAAACGCCTATACAAAATTATATACTGAAATATATTAATTTACTCCATAATGTAGCAGGTATTAAAATAGAAAAATGGAAACCTAAAATAATCTATGGTATTCAAAAATATTCTGACGAAGATGTAAAACTATGGATAAGTTTATATGAAGAATTGGGAAGTTATAATCATGTAAAAGATCATATAAAAAAAACAAAAGGGAAAGGGCCAGCGGATACAACAATTAAAGATAGAATCTATAAATATTTTAATAAAAACAATCAAGATTTTAATAATTGGGAAAAGAAATTTAAAAGAAATATCAAACTCCAAAAACACAATGAAAATGAAATACAATATTGGATAAGATTATTTGAGGAAATTGGTAGTTTTCATGGGATAAGTAGTTATTTAGAAAAAACCTATAATTTAACAATTGCATCTAATAACATTAAAAACCGTATAAAAAAGAAATTTATAAGAGAAAGTAAAAATTTTAAGGAATGGCAAAATAAATTTAGAGCGGATAATCCTACAACATTTAAGCAAAAGTACAGAGATGAAGAAATAAATGAATGGATAATAATATTTGAAGAGATAGGATATTTTAATGGAGTTAGTTCATATTTAAAAAATAATCACAAAGCAATTGGTCCAGATCCAGCAGCAATTAAATATCGAATTCAAAAGAAATTTGAAAAAGAAAGTAAGAATTATGATGAATGGTTTGAAAAATATAAAGTTGATAAAATTAGTTATTTTCAAAAGCAATATTCAAAAGAGGATGTTGAAGAATGGAAAAAGTTATATGAAGAAATTGGTAGTTTTTCTTCTGTATCAAAATACTTGAGTATGATTAAAAATAACTTTCCCTCTCCTAATACTATATCTCAAAGATTAAAGAACAAATTTAGAAATGAAGGGGAAAATTTTCAAAATTGGAACATTGATTTTTTTTCTCCAAACAATAAGAGAGCAAATAATATTGGTAAATATGTTCATAATGTATTAGAGTTAATTTTTATTAAATTTTGTTTAGAAAAAGGATATAATGGTTATTATGAAATAAGTCCTACATTTGATAGAGACACGAAAATTGATAATACATTTATTGACTTGGAAGATAATATTAAAATGATAAATATTGATTATACAATATCCAAAGATCTCAAAATTATATATAGTAAATTTTATAAAAATTATCAAAGTATTGATCGAATATTAATAATTGTACTTTTAACTGAGCGACTGAAAAAAAAGATACCAAAACGAATAAAAATACCACATTATAATAATATAAAATTAGTAAATGGAGAAGAATTTGCTAGATACATTGGATATCGCGGAAAGCATTTAAAACTCTATAATGAAGTAATAGAATATATCTCTAAAAGTTTATATGATGATCATTTTTTTAAGAAATTGGAATTATTAAGTAGAAATGCAGAGTTAGAACTATTAGAATTATCAAAAATTCATCCAATTACACAAAAAGACTTAGAAAAATTTTTATCAGAAAATCAGTCATTAAATATTTTAAAAGATTTAAAATTTAGAGAATTATCTGAATTCTAATCTCTTATTTCTATACTTTATACATTCCTTTATAAATTCTGAATAAATTCTTGAGGGTGCAAAAGGACGAGATTTAAATTCGGGATGAAATTGAACTCCAACCATCCAATGTTCTGGTCGATTTAATTCAATACTGTTAATAATCATTCCAGACTCATCAGTACTAGAAATAATTAATCCTTTTTCTTTAGCATCTTCTGTGATATAATCTGAGATGATATGATATCTGTGTCGAAAACGCTCAGTAATCTCTTTTTTACTATAGGCTCCATATAAATTGGTTCCTTTATTTAATATAATTTTTAGGCCCCCTAATCTCATCGTACCTCCTTTTTCTTTTACTTCTTTCTGACTTTCTAAGAGATTAACAACAGGATAAGGAGTATTAGGATTTATTTCAGTAGAATTTGCTTCTTTTAATCCTAAATATTTTCTACAGAAAGCAATAAAAAATAATTGTGCTCCAAAACATATACCAAGGAAGGGGATTTTTTTCTCCATCGCAAATTCAGCGCTTTTAATCATTCCTTCTACTGCTCTTCTTCCAAATCCAGGAGTTAATAAAATCCCATCACATTCACTTAATTCTTTCTCAATATTAAGATTTTCATCAATATTAATCATTTTAAGATCTGTTTTATAACCTTGATGAACCGCAGCATGCTCTAAAGCATCATTTATTGAAATATATGAATCAGTTATATTGAAATATTTACCTGGCATTGCTATTTTAACTAATTCTTTAGCATTCTTGAATAATTCAACTGTTTTTTGCCATTCAGAGAAATTAGTTACTTTGTTAAAAGATACTAATTTAGCTTTTAGATCTAAGATTTCACACAATTGATCTCCTAGATTTTGCTCTTCAAATAACAAAGGTAATTCATATATATTTTCTGTATCTGGATTTGATATAACGGCTTCTTTAGGAATATTAGAAAATAAGGATATCTTAGTTTTAATATCCTCTTCTAACACAAATTCGCTTCTACCTATTATAATATCTGGTTGTAAACCTGCACTCTGAAGCATTTTAACAGAATGTTGAGTTGGTTTTGATTTTTGTTGACCAACTGCTCTAGAATATGGGATTAATGTTACATGAACTAAAGCAGTATGTTTCTTTGGTAATTCTAATCTTAATTGTCTAAAACTTTCTAAAAAGATGCTAGATTCTAAGTCACCCACAGTTCCCCCACATTCAACCAAAAGCACATCTAATTCTTCTTTTTTAGCAATTTCAAATAATCTTTCTTTAATCATATTGGTAACATGTGGAATAAGCTGAACGGTTCTTCCTAAAAATTTACCCTTTCTTTCTTTTAAAATCGTTGATAAATATATTTGTCCAGATGTTATATTATTAGAGGGATGGATAGTGATACCCAAGAATCGTTCGTTTTTACTAAATCATACTATACGTATGATTAAATGTACCGAAATCTTGGTCTATTTCACTTATTTTATATACCCTCTCATCTGAATCGGGTACTGGCTTAAAATCCCATACTTCTTCTGTTATAAAACATTCACCATGTTCAATTGGATTGAGCGTTCCAGGATCAATATTTAAGTAAGGATCAATCTTAACTACAGAGATTTTAAATCCTCGAAACTGAAGGATTTTTCCTAAGCTAGCTATGACAACACCCTTACCAATACCACTCATCACTCCTCCCGTCACGAAGATTAATTTTGTATTAGTTGTCATTTCATCTTAAAATAATTAATTTATATATATAATAAATACAAATAATTAGAGAATTTAAAAATTAACTTATTAACTTTTATTAAGAATTATGAATTGATTTTCCATTTTTAAAATGATTATAAGATATCATTTGGATAAATTTAAAAAGTAAAAAAAAAGGGAATTTCTTTAATAATTTTCTAAATTAAAATTCAATTTAAGCTAATTTTACGGTTTTTCGTTTTCTGATTATTACTAGAATAATTGCAACTGGAATTACAAAGAAAAGTGTATATCCTAATGAAATTTCATCATCATCGTATACCCTTTTAATTGATATTTTACCCCCATATGAAGGCGCATCTCCATTTGCAGAGATTAAAATTCCATCATTATCAAATTTAAGGACCACATTTGAATCACCTTTAATCGCAGATATTTCGAGACCATTTAAAACACAAGTAGAACCATAATCTTCTAGAAAAGTAACCACAGCATCTAAATTAAGTTTTGGAGCGATATATACAACTTGTAAAAGTATAGCTGACCCATTTAAAATTCCTAAACTTAATTCTTCAGTTTCAGCATTCCATTCTAATAATATTTGATTATATAAAGCTGATCCATCAGAACCTAATAAATCACCTGTAACAACTAAATCATTTCCTGTTCCATTTACAGAATCGATAGCTATCTTCACCGTACCAGTATTACCTAAAGCGGTTCCATACCATCTAATTTCATCTCCTTCCCAGACACCCACTTCTGAGATTCCAACTGTGGCTGCGTTGGAAATTCTGATTGCAGAAAGAATTATAAATAAACCAATAAAAACTATAATAATTTTTTGTCTTGTCTTCATTTTTTATCCTCTTTTTTTATATGATTTATAAAATAAGATTTATCAAAAGAATTAAATGTGATTTTTAATAACCTTATTCTTTAATCATTCTCATATCTTTCCATAAATTCTACTATTTTTCACGTTATTATATTTAATTCCACGCTTATTTTCTTTTAAAATTAAATCTAATTTTTCTATTGTTATCTATTCTAAAAATATATCTCACATTATATAAAGATATTATGTAAAACATTGAAGATCTTAAAAATAAGATAGTAAATTCAATATGATGATAATTAAAGAAATTATTTATTAGAGATATGGAATAATACAGATGAATTTAAACGTTTCTTCTGTGTCATTTTTAATTCTATGAGATTCATTTGGGGGTATGTAAATTACATCATCTTTTGAAGCTATGAATTCAATCTCTCCATCTTCATTGATAAATTTGGCGTCACCTTCAAGAACATATATGTGATGTTCTTCAGGATGTTGATGGAGTCCTACTTCACCACCAGATTTTATTTCAAAACTTCTTGTAGTAAAATTTTCAGAACCATCTTCTTTTGTAATTAGCCATCTTATTGTTGTTTTTGTTGAACCTGCTTTTGTTACTTCCTCTTCAATAATATCTTTAGTTTTTCTTCTAAACATAATTTTGAGAATTAAAAAACAAATTCAAATATTATGATTATATATTAGTAGGAAGTACAGAAAATAAAATGAGGAAAAAAATTAAGTAGTTTTCTCTATTACTTCTTTTTTTATTTCTTTTTTCTTCTGACTCTCCATTTTTCTTTCAATAGATGGACGAAAGATTGTTATATTTGGGGGTTGCATCGTTAGGAGTGTCTGGGTGATTTTTGGATGCTCTACGATAAAGAGAAATTCTTCCTTAACGAGTGGTTTCTGTTTATGTACGTTAGCATGCCGGACTAATTCTAAGATTTGCCTTGCCTCTTCGTCATTTTTGAAAGTGTAGTCAAAATTCTCATAAACGTGTTTAAATGCTTTTATCCCAGAATACTCTCCCGTTGTAATTAAGCGCCCAGTTTCTATTAATATTTTATCTCCTCTGCCCAATTCCCTGAAATCATAAAGTTCGTATAATTTCCGGTCCTTAAGTACGCCGTCAGCGTGTATACCGGACTCATGAGCAAAAGCATTATCCCCAACTCCAACTTGGTTAACTGGAATTGGGACTCCAAAAGCATGTTCTGCATATTTAGCTATTTGCCAAGCTTTATCTAGTTTAACTTTATGATCAAGCATATCTATATCAGCCCATTCAGCACCATGTTTTAAAGCAAGAACAGTAGAGACTAAATCAGTATTACCACTTCGCTCTCCCATGCTATTTACTGTTGTATTTATATAAGAATCATATCCTTCTTCTAATACACCTTTAGCACCCATAATAGAATTTGCTACGGCCATACCTAAATCATTATGGCAATGTATTTCAATGTCAATACCCACTTCTTTTGCTAATTCTTTGCATCTCATATGAATTCTATAAGGTGTTTCATAACCTAAAGTATCACAATAGCGAATTCTATCAGCTCCCACCTTTTTAGCTGCTTGAGAAAATTTAATCAAATAGTCCATATTTGTTCTACTAGCATCTTCAGCATTTACACCAATTGTCTTAATCCCTAATTCTTTTGCTCTCTTTACAGCAGCTACCATCATGTTAATAATATCATCTTTATTATATTTTCCTTGGAATTTACCATTTATCATTTGTTGAGATGTTGATATGGATAGGTTAAGATGTTCAACCCTTGTAAGCACTACAGCTTGATTTACATCTCCTTCAACAGCTCGAATCCAACCTTCAAGAATCATTGGATGGATCACTTTTATAGCTGCAAGTTCAAGATTAGCATTGATATAATTTGTTTCATGCAATGTTGTGGGAAAGCCCATTTCGGATTGATAAACACCCATCTTGTTAAGTAAGATGTTTAATACTGTTTTTTCTAATTTTGCTAGACCTAATCGACTAGTCTGGACTCCATCTCTATTTGTTACATCAATTAAATATATTTTATTATCCAAATTAGTATACCTCTAATATATTATTTTATTTTTAAGAAAAATATGTATTAGGACAGATAAAAGATATAATTAAATCATTTGTTCTTTTATCAACTTTACCTATTTTTATTTATCTAAACGTTTATTTTTTTCATTTAATATTATCGAACTATCAGATATTTATAATAATATATAAAACTCTTAAATTTTATAGGATTTATTTCTTATATTAATTTTTTCCTTTGTTAGAACTGTTTCTATATTATTAAAAATTTATTCAATTAAGAATTAAAATTAATATATTATAATTCCTCTGAAATATTATAAAAGTTTTCATATATTATATAATTTATAAAGATTATTTTAATAAAAAGGTATTTATTATTAAAACCATTTCAGGAATATATATTTTTTCTTGAACAAAACTACAAAGCTAATATAAGATTATTAAAATTTATGGATTCTAATTGAACAAATTTTAGCAAATTGAAATAATAAAAGAAAGAGATATTATTCTTGTCAAAATATTTTGTTAGTTTACAGTGCAAAATTATTTAAAAATATTTAAACTAAAGTTTAAATACTTTAGTTACCCATTTAAGATTTATAAACTAAATTTTTTAAAAAAAAGGTTTAAAAAAATGAGTGAAAAAAAAGACTCAAATGAATTATTAAACATTCTTATGATGCTTTTAGGAGCACTTTTTGTATTCCTAGGAGTAGTAAATATGTTATCATATTTTGAAATAAACATAGGGATGCCTGAAGAATTAGAATATCTCCTAAGTACATTGGGATCATTTTGGTCAGTAATGCTTGTGGTTGGTCTTTTTGGTATTATTTCTGCACTTGGGATGTTTAAGGAAGAAGAATGGGCAATGGGACAAGCACTTGTAGTTTTACCTGTGATGTGTGTTGTGTCTCTTTCACAAATCCTATTGGCCATAGATATATCAGAGACCTGGTATGAAGCATGGATCAATTATATTCCTATTATAACTATTATAGTGGGAATCCTAGGCTTTTTCTGGTTACTTTTTACAAGAAAACGATATGATTAGAATAAAAATAAATTTTAATTCAAATCTAATTTTAATCTTTTATTTTTTTTTATTTTCTTACTTATTTTAAATATAAATAGTTTTCAACTTATATTGAACATAATAATTATGAGAAAAAAGAACTAATTATAATAAACATAATACAAAACTCTGAAAATTAGATAAAGTCTCAACATTTATATCATTACTTTGTTCAATAAATTGATTTATAGGTGTTCCTTGTTTAAATAAATCTATAAATTTTTCAGCAAAAATATCATAAATATTTTTATTTCTTGAAATATATGCTCCCATTAATTTATTTGATGGATCAAAACTTGGTTGAATCAATTCATCATCAATAATACTAAAATTGCTAAAGAATTCATCAGTTACTCGTATTTCAAATTGGTTAAATTTAAAATCAACCTTTTCTAAAATACTTGAGAAAATTCTATATTCTCTGCTTTTTAATAACATATCTATAAGTTCATGATTAAGAATTACTTGAATATTGATATTTTGTAAATTATTGATTATATTAGTAATTGCCTTGAAGAAATTATCCTTATATTTCTTATTGATATTATCGATTGTTTCATTTTTTATTGATGAAATGAATATATTTTCATATCTAATTCCGACAGCAATTTTACATTCCTTATTTGCTAAAAATGGATAAAACAGATCTTCAATATGGTCTAAACTATAACTTATAAATTCTACAGGTTCTTGTTCTACTTCTTCTTTCTTTAAATCATATAATTTAGAGAATTTTTCAAATGTATCTTCACAATAATCGACTTGTTCATTAAGTCTATTCTTCAACACTTCAATTCGATTATTAATTAATCTCTGCCAAATTGGTATAACAGGGGTTTGTAAAATAATCTTCATCGGTCTATCATAAATTTGAACAAGGTCTAAATCTGATAAAACAGAGCATATTTTATATCCACGTTTTAGAGTTAGATTAAATTGAGTACATACTTCTTTAAGATTATCTATTCTTTTATTTAATAATAAATAATGATAAAGTCTTTCAATTCCTTTCTCTATTACACCTATTGAATCGAATAGTTGGTTTAAGGCTAAAAACACATCCTCTCCCATGATATCACCTACATTTTACTTTCCATTTTCTCTAAAGTCAGATCAGCTAAATTTTCAAATGCCTTATTTACGTTATTATCGTTTTTAGCAGAAATTTCTACAAAACCAGATAATTTATTTCTCTCTGCAATTTGAACTCCTTGTTCACGTGGAATTTTTCGTTGTTCTGTAGCTAAATCAAGTTTGGCACCCACTAACATAATAGGAATAGCCCCTCCTTTTTGTCTTACAATAGTTGTCCATGCGGGGATATTATCTAAGGTTGAAGGTCTAGTAATATCATACAAAAGGAAGGCAGCATTTGCACCAAGACAGTATGTGGGGAGTAAAAAGCGAAATCTTTCCTCACCGCCTATATCCCATATCTGAAGTTTTATCTTTTTATTACTTCCTTTATGTTCTAGTTCGATGGTTTTTACATGAAAATCTACTCCAATAGTTAAGCGTTCACTTGGATTAAAGATATTATAACAATATCTCTTTGTAAATGAGGTTTTACCTACACTAGCATCCCCTAGTAGCAGAATCTTAAAAGTATAATCATAATTAGGAATTTGTATACACCTATGGAAATATTAGTTTTTTTTTTATTTTATCCTAACGTTGGATATATATTTAGAACAATATTATTTTACTAAAATATATAACCTTTTTTCTATTTCAGTTTTTATTATTAAATTTAATATAAATTATAAAAATAATTTAAATTATATTTTGGGTTTTTTTTTATTTATTTTTGAGTTGTTTTATTATAAATTACTCTATATATATAATAATTTAATAGACATTTCAATTATAACTTTTTACTTTTCTTTCTGAAAAAAAATATAACTAAGTTATTAGTATTACCTTTTAATCTTATTTTAAATATATTTTTAGATTAATAATTTAAAAAATATTTATAAAAATTCCTATTTAAAAATAAAATCAATATTTTAGAAAATCTGATTTTAAAAATTTTCTATAATAATCTATCTTGCATATATTTTGGTTTAATTCAATAGAAAAAAAGTTCTTATATCTATATTTTTCTGTGAAGTTTAAAAATTCTTTAAAATTAAATATTCCTTCTCCTGGAAAAAATCTTTTATTTATTTCTGGTGAATCCTCAATATCTTCAAGAGTATTCATAAAATCACTTAATTGTATCAAGTAAATATCATCAATAATATCAATTATATTTTCGAATATATCATTATTCTTTCCTAAATGATATGTATCAAGTATATAACCTAAGGTATCTTGATCAGTAAAAGAATTTAGTACCTTTTTTGCCTCTTGGAGGGTTTGAATTGAAGAATCAGGGCTATTTATAAATTCAAACCCTATTCTTATACCTTCCTTATAAGAAATTTTTACAATTTCTCTTATTCTATTCTCTGTTTTTCTAATAATTCTCCATTTAGGTATATCTCTTGATTCAAAAGAAGGAGTAATTGTAATTAAATCACATTCTAACTTATAACAATAATGGATCATTTTCCTTAAAGTGGGGATTATTGTAGTTTTAAATTTTTTATCAGAACAAAGTGAAAAGTCTTCTAATTGGAATAAATTTATTAATTTAGTATCATACATCTCAATATATTCCAATAGATTTGATAAAGTGAAAGTATCAGAAATATCATTACTTATTTTTTTAAAATCAAGTTCAATTCCTTGAAATCGTTTTGTTTTTTTAATAAATTCTAAAGTTGTAAGATTTTTACATGAATTTTGATTTAATCCCAATAACATTTCAGATTAAATAGAATTGTTCATATATTTTAAAAATAGCAGTTTTAAAAATTTTATAATTCTTCTTCATCAAGAAATGTCCTTATATTTTTCTTGATTATTGGATTTAATTCTTGCTTTATATGATTTTCTAAGTGTTCTTTTACTAAAGGATTTTTAAGTAAATCATTTGTAATTAATAATTTTATAACTGCCCAACGAACAGAATCATCAGGATCATTTATGAGAGGTAAAACGAAATTTAAATATGGTATAATACCTGTTTCCTCCAAACTCATAATTGATTTTGCTCTAATTATAAAGTCTGTATTGTATAAATTTATAATAAGGGGTAAATCAAACTCATCATGATTAATATAATAAAGAATATAGATCAGAACGTTTTTTATGAAAGAATCTATATTATTTTCTTCGATATAAGAAATAATACCTGATTTAGCCTGCTTTCCTAACTTTATTAAGCTTTCAAATGAAATAAAAAAATCATCACTTATCCCTAAATTTAACTTATCAATCAGGCGTTTTAAAATTATGTCGTCTACCTTGGAGACTTCAATAATATCCCAACATGTGCTATTAATTTCTTCTTGATTTTTATTATTTGGTATATAATTCAAGATATCCACATAAAGGCTTTATTTTTTTTTATTATATAAACTTTGGATTAGTTCTTTTAATTGTTATTTATTAAATCGGAAATAAACTTTATTTTTATATGCAATATATCATAAATTTATAATTAAAATCATTTAATTAATAGCTTAATATACAAAATAGATGGTATGATTGTATTATTAACATGGTTCCAATTTTATAAACCAATTAAGAGTAAAAGATCTAACATTCTCTTTTATTTACTTCCTTGGATTTGTAAAAAAACTTTTCTATGTCTTGGACCATCAAATTCTGCAAACATAATTCCTTGTCAAATCCCTAACTTCAATTTTCTATTGTAAATTAATATTTCCAAAGAAAATCCCATGAGAATACTTTTAATATGAGCATCTGAATTTCCCTCCAAATGTTCAAAATTAGCGTTTTGAGGTACTAATTTTTTTAAAAACGATATAATATCTTTTTTAACAGAAGGATCCGTGTTCTCATTAATTGTAATTCCTGCAGTTGTATGTGGTATAAATATTCTACAAACTCCCTCAGAAATACCTGATATTGTTATAATATTCTGAATCTTATCAGTTATATCTATCAAAATCTCTTTTGTAGGAGTTTTAATTTTTAACTCTTCAATTAATAACAATTTTAGATCAATACCTAATTATTTCTCATTTATTTTAATTTTAATTTACACAATTATTTAATTTCTAATTGAGATCTCATGTTATTAGAACCAGTATAACTTATAAAGTTCTATTAAGAATCATATAAAATTGTTGTACTTTTAACAAATTTTAACAATTCGGGGCGATAACACCATCGCCGCTATTCCCTTACCATCAAAGGCTGTGGGAACTCTTTTCTTAAAATATTCATTGCGGCATTCACATCCGCATTGATTTTATTAAAATAGGAATATACAGATTCATCATCCCAATTCCAATATACATTAGGGAGTTTGTGTACCAAGAGTTTTCCTTCTTTCTGATATTTATAGAGGGTAACTTTAGTTATTTACAATAATCGACACACCTCTCCAGTTTTCATACTTATAATATAATTTTTTATAAGTGTTTATTTGTTAGACCCCTTTGGTTTTCTATATGATTATGTATTATTCATCAATTTGACCTATTGAAAATATAGCTAAAACTTTATTATTAGAATAATCTCGAGGATTCTTCTCTCGAAATGATCTATAAGGATTATAAAATTTATCATATAAATCCTTAGGTTTACATTTCCCTGTTCTCTTATTATTTTCATCATAATCTGTATGCATTCCAACATATTCTTGGAAAAGTTTATGCCAATACTCTTCCTCTTTAAGTTGTTCTGGAGTTAATTCAATAATAACAAATTGTCTTATATCTTCTTCTAAATCAACTATTGACTCAAACCAGCATTTTCTTCCTTGATATATTAGAATTCCATTAATTGGACCATCCCAGAAACTATTATGCCATAAAAGCCTGAGATCTCCGAGCCGAAGCTTTTTAAATTCTGATAAATCTGAATCTTTATCTAAATCCTTGAAAGTTGTCATTTATGATATTATTGAGTAAATTTAATTAACACCAATAAATTAAAAATTGTGAAATAATTCTAATACTTTCGTATAAAAATATCCAAATTCTCTTCATATAAACTCTTCACAGAGAAAATATAGATATTATTTAGGAATAATATTATTTTTAAAAATATGAATAAAATCCTCAAGTTAAATTAGATAATTAAATATAGCATTCATAAAAAAAATCATATACTTCTATATTTTCATGAGTATTCTTTACTTTCTTTAATTACTCTGTTAAATTTTATATAATATTCAATTTTGTCCCTAATACCTTTATATACCAATAAAGATGTTTTTACTTAAATTAATATAAGAATTGAAAAAAAATGAGAAAACAAAAATTAAAAAAAATATATATTGAATTGAGGGTATTTTTGATTCTTTCATTTTGATTGAAATTTAAGAATCATTAATTTAAAGCCGACATTAATTTCGACTATATCAAATCGTTTAGTGTCGGAAGAATATGGGTGATGTTTTTTGAATGAAAATCGCCATTTTATCCATTTTCGATAATAAAATTGCCGTTTTTCCTCATTCTTGTAAGATCTTTTCACTCCGACAAATTTCGAGGTGATATAAAGGGGATTTCTGTCGCTATTATTTGAATGATTTTTAATTTTAGATTCATTACCTAAATTCTAAAATACCCTCAATTATTTCTGGCTATTTTTCTGATAAATACTGTAAGTATTTTTAACTTCATTCAACCTAATTTAGCTGCTAGTGCACCATTATATATTACTATATCCGATACTAATGTTTATTTCGGAGAAACTGTCCAGGTGGATTGGACAGCAATAGATAAACCTAGAGATGGTTTATATTGGTTTCAGAATTATTATACAGAAATATGGTTTAGTGAAAAACCCATAACCACTGGAATTTGGAGTAGTTGGTCTAAGATCGACACGATTTATGGATTAGGTGATAAAAACTTTGATAAAAAACTACTTCTTCTTGGAGAATGCAGATTTTTACTAAAAGAATATGCTGAATATAAAGGATATTATGATTGGCATACAATGACAAACTATAGGATTAATGGTCCATTTTTTATTGCTCAACAAGAAAGCGGTATAATAACAGTAAATTTACATACAAGTGTAGATCTCACAATCTCAGACACAAATATTAATTTTGGTGAATCATTAACTCTTGAATGGTGGGCAATTACGTATAACACAGATTGGAGATATCCTTATGGAGTTTATACAAAAGTAATGACAAGCCGAAATGGTGAAGGATGGACACAAATCGCAACCGTTAATGGTGTAGATCTCCAATCTTATACTTTTACTCCTGATTTACCAGGGAATTATAATTATAGAGTAGAAGTATATGCCAGTGGATATATTGATTCCATCTATCATACTGATCATCCCGGACATTATCTCATAGATACCGATGAAATAATAGGGAATAATTTAGTAGAAGGATCTTATCCCGGTCTCGAAAATTTCTTTGATTTTGAATATGATATCCCAGGTAGCATACCTTGGGGATGGACAAGAACTACTCCTGAATCAGGATACACAGATCAAAATACTGCTGATAGTTATATAAAGGTTGTTAATTCTAATGAAGTTTCCTTGAATAAAGGTGATACTCCCGGTAATTTACTCGAATTTTATGCTGCTGGAGGAAGTGCAAGTCATCCATTAAAACAACAAATCGCGAAAGACCTTAATTTACAAGATATAGACTATAGAGGAGGGGAAGGAGAAGAACCAAAAATAATTTATTTGAAGTTCGACATTGGACATTACAATTATGATCCCTCCGACCAAGATGGTGCTGCTGAGTTACAAATAAAATTAAGTAATGGAAATATTGGTTTTATAATAACATATATGCTATGTTCAACACACGCTACACTAGGTATTAAGAATTGTGAAACTTATGCAGATACCACATTTATATACAATCCTATTCTGGGAAATACAATGACTACAGTAGAGTTAGCATTGTCATTTATCAATGACATGGGAATAGTTTCTGCAACTTGTCAGGCTTATGTAGATGGAATATTTAGAGGAATCTATACCATACCAATAGGACCACTATATGATATAACAGATTTATCTATAATTCATAAAACAGGTTCAATTTCTTATTATTCTAAATATTATTTGGATAATTTTTATTGTAATTTGATGGATATAGAGGAAAGTTCTGAAGAATTTGTTAAATTTCCAATTCCTATTGCATGGATTGAACCCCCAGAAATAGCTAATACTTTTACGAATATGATCTTTTATTATTATTCTTCTGAGCATTTCAATCTAGATTTAACAGTTAATATTCCTATTTTTAGTGGTTCGGGTATTGGTGGGTATATTCCTATGTCAGGGCCAATTGCAACATGGGATGATAATAATAATGATGAGAAACAAATATTCTATGAAGGGTCCTCTTTTTCTTTCGAAGAAGGTGAAGAGCCTACTACTGAAACAGTAATTGTATATTATAAGGTTTCTGGCTATGCAACGAAACTAAATATTAAATATCCAGATACAGATATTATAGTACGGACAGTCCTTTCAAATTTCAGAGATGGATCTATTATTCTTACAGATGATTCTGTGACTGACTTTAATAATGACTATGGATATTTAGGTGATTTACCTGAAAATTATGGGCCTAATCTTATATGGGAAGAAAAACCCCAAGGAGAATTTTTTTATAATTACAGTGAACACCATAATGGTAATGTTCCTACAGATGTTCGGTGGGTTGACATGGTAAAAGATATAGATGCATTAAGCCAAGAACTTGTAAGTATTGAATGGGAAGAAGGAGAGAATACTATATTTGATCTTTCTTTTTTTGGTCTTGTGAAGTTTGGAATTTCATATAGTTATTCAGAAGCTACTGTATATTTCAACCAAATATTTGGTAAATTCACTCCAGAAAAATTAGATTATAGATTTCATGTATTCCAACCTGTAAATTATTCTCATCCATGGGGAATCCATCAAATCAGTATTAGAAATGTATTGGGAGATGTTAATTATGACGGATCTATTGATCTTGTAGATGCTAATTTGGTATTTGATTATATTCATGGTCTGAATCCTGAAATATTTGATGAAGAAGCATCTGATGTTAATCAAGATGGTATTATTGACTTAGAAGATAGAGATCTCATCCTTAATATGATGAATAAATAAATTCTAAAATTTCCAAATTATAATAAATTTTTTTTTTTTCCACTTTAAATTAAAAAGAGTAATTCTGAAGTTTTTTAATATATATAAGAATCCTCCATTATCTTTATATAGTGATTAATGAGTTTTAAAAAAGCTTTTATATTTTAAGAAAAAATTTTTATAATATTATCTAAACTGTAAATAATGATCTACATTATAGCTTAATTAAAATAAAAAGAAAATAAATTAGAATTTAAAAAATTTATTTAATATTTAGATATTCGTTCATTTCAAGGAAACTACTGGTTCTAATTAATGCGGCCTTGAGAAATTGGAATCCAATATCATAAGTGGAACCATCTCCACCAATATGAATAACATATGGAATATCCTGATTGTATAATCCCTTTGTTTTTAGAATCTTTTTAGTGGTTGATATAGCATCTGCTACGGTTGCTCCAGATTCAAAAAGGTGATGAACCCAAGGAACGTTCCAAGAAGTAAAATTATCTTTAGAAGTTGAGACTTCCGAACAACTGGTATTATTTACATAAATGATATTTTTCCCAGCAACTGCTTGAGCTGCTGTAGCTAATTGATTTAAAACCATTCCTGCTCCACATCCAGGACATAATCCATGACCAGGTTGTAAGTGGGTTTGAGGTTCCAATTTTTTCCGATTGACTTTATAAAATTCAATTGGTTTTTCTGCTGGGAATATTTCTATAAGCTTTTTTAATTTATTATTTCTCTGTTCCGTCATGTAAATAATTTCATCTATTTCTTTTTCTCTAAATTCTGGTCTAAAAAGATGGCTGAATTTTCCCATTGATTTAAGATATTCAACAAATTTATCTTTATCAATGTCTAATCCTCGGTAATAGGTGAATTTAGGGATTCCATCTTCAACGCGAATTGTATATAAAGGCCAATATCCACAATCAGTTGCTAATTTTGATATTTGTAATGCTGCTGAAGCTCCATGTCTCCAACCTCTCATACAATCAGAATAAGCTTGCAGAAAAGCTGAACCATTTGATTTTAAAGCATCTGCCACCTTACCAATAAAATCAGCAGGATAGGCAGGGTTGAGAGTAGCTAGAAAAAGTTTCTTGGTTCCGTAAAAAGCAAATGGAGTGACTAAATCTTGTTTTACACCTATCTTTCCGGGTATTTTCTCTCCAGCAGGTCCTGTTGTTGTACTAGCAAATGGAGGTGTTGAACCTGACTCTTGAATTCCAGTATTCATGAATGCTTCATTATCATAATTGAAAAATAAAACATTACATTTTTCATCTCGAGCAAGTACATCTTCAAAATCTATAACATTTCTCTCTGGTTTTGACATTTTATTGATCAACTCCTACTATTTTTTGTTTTGTTTCTCTAACTCCAAGATATGTATAAAGAGATCCTTTCATATCAGTTACAGTTTCCATTTTCTTTTTAGCGATATTAAATTCATCTCTCGTCACATCTCGACCGCCCAAACCAACAATAAAGCTTCTAAATAATGTTTTAAGAGGATAAAGAGCAGTTGCTACTGACATTGAAAAAGGAGGGAGCATTCCATTTAGAGCATCACTTTTCTCTAAAAGAATCAACTTTTCAATATTATGTTCTTCAACAATTTTACGTAATTCTTCAACTGGAAAAGGTCTATATGCTCGAATTTTAATCAATCCTATATCTTGATTTTTAGTCATCCAACTAATTACATTACCACACAATGAACCCATTGTACAAATAGCAGTTTTGGATGAATTATCTAAATTATAGGTTTCAATTAAATTGTACTCTCTCCCAGTTTCTGATTTAAATTTATCAAAAGTAGATTTCATTTGTCCTAGAACAGGCTTTTTTGCTTCATCAAGACTTATTCTTCCTTCCATAAAATAATCAGGAGTAACAATACCGCCCCAAACACCAGGTTTTGATGGATCAATTGTATGTCGAGATTTTTTAGGAGTCATTCGTCTTACAATTTCATCTGGAATTAAAGTTAATTTTTGGACAGAATGAGAAATGATAAATCCATCATGAACAAATATAGTTGGAAATAACGAATCTTCAGAAATCATTACTGAAAGAATTGAAGCATCATAAGTCTCTTGAACATTTTCAGATACAATAATATTCCAACCAAGTTCAGAATTAACTTGACAATATTCCCATTGGTTCCATATGCTTAAATTTGGAGCATTAAAAGCTCTTGCACTAATCATCATCGTTAAAGGTAATCTCCATCCTACCGCCATTGGAAGTCCTTCTGCCATTAGTAAATAACCTTGGCTAGCTGTAGCTGTGAAAGCTCTTGCTCCTGCAGCGCATGCTGCTGTAGCATAACTCATAGCAGCTAATTCTGATTCAACATTGACGAAGGCAGCTTTCAATCTTCCTTGATGTACTACATCAGATAATCCCTCAACAGATTGTGTTTGAGGCGTTATTGGAAAAGCACATATAACATCTGGATCTGTTTGAGTAACTCCACCAGCAACAGCGTAATTTCCAATCATAGCTGTTTCGACAGGTTCTTTAATTTCCTTAAAAAATAATTTCATTGGTTCTACTGACATTTTTTTACCTCTTCTATTGTGGAGCGGCACATGAGGCCGGTCCTTGTTTTAATTCTTTTGAAATTGCTTTAACAGGGCAAACTTCAAGACAATTTAGACATGATTTGCAATGATATTGATCGATTCCTACCATATGCCATAATCCATCATCACCTTTTTCTCTCAATATGGCAAAATCAGGGCATATATACCAACATTGTGCACAATCTGTACATGTATCTTTATTCCAAATCATATCCCATTCACCCCATGAACCTGTATTGACTAATTTACTTCCCATTTCAATAACAGTCTCATCACAATACCATACTCCCGCTTTATCTAATTCCTTATATCCAGGTAAACCAAGAGATACTTGTTGCCATTGAATTTTGGTATCTTTTGAGAAATCTATCTTAGGAGCATTAGAGTTTTCATAAACACATGTATCATCAATAGCTCTTTTTATTGCTTCTACATTTTTACCTGCGATTGAACCTTTAAATCTCATCATAATTGCATCAGCTAAAGCATCCATAGTAAACATAGGAAGCACTCGAATTAAAGCGCCCAAAATTATCGTATTGGTAATATTTCTTCCTAGTATCTCCATAGCAATATTTAATGCATCAATCGTAGCAATGTTAATATCATCTCTACCTACTATTTCTTGTAATGATATTTGATCCATTGTTGTATTAACTATTAACCATCCCCCTGGAGCTAATCCAGCAGTTACATCAATTTCACCAAGAAGAGACGAATCCAATACGGAAACAGCATGAGGACCATAAACTTGCTCATTATTACGTACTAAATCATCATTATAACTTAGCCTTACATAACTCTCTGTTGGACTACCCATTCTTTCAGCACCAAATCTAGGTTGACAAACACCATATCCATGAAAAGCTTCGACACATAGGTTTGAGGCCGTTACTCCCCCTTGTCCCCCTCTAGCATGGAAGCGAAGGTTAATACAGTTTTCCTTCAGAGCGTCTTGAATTTCTTCTTTAGTTAACATTTCAATTCAATTTTATTTTTTTTAAAACAAATTGCATAGGTCAATGAATTAAAAAATTTTAATTTATTGAATAATAAATATAAATTTCAAAAGAGAATATTTTTGTTCCTAGAGTTCATTGAGATTTTATAAAAATTAATATTTCTCTAAAATTAAGTAGATTTCTCTTTTGTTTTTTAAAATTTAATTTTTTCATGTATTAAACTAATAAAAAAAAGAAACAGTAGCAAAGGATTTTAAAGTCTGAATCCCGCTGAACTGTAAATTTATATAGTTTAATTTAGAATGATATTATTTATATGGCGTATTATTTTCTTTATTTAGCATCTTTAAATCATTTAGCATAAAGTTTAATAGAAGAAAGTGATAATATTTATGTGTGCTGATATAAAATAATTTTACTAAGTCATTTCTGAGTTTGGGAATTAAATCACTTCTTTCTAATGAATATATGCTGACATTTTTTAAAAAGCTTTATGATGCAATTACATCTTGCATCTGGAAGTATAAAAAACCTAGAAATTGGAAATATAACGATATCGACTTTCTAAAGGTGTTCATCTTTTCTGAAATAATAGGTAGGTCGATTCACGATACCAGTAAAATGCTAAACGAGTATTTCTTAGGGAGTAGGAGAGGAAGACAAAGAATATTTGCGGATGGACGAAAAAGACGAACGACACCGCATCAAACGGAGGTTAACAAGTATTTAGGAAAGATAGGATACCAGAGAGCTCATAGTATTTTACGAGAATGCCTGGATGCTCAACTAATGAACGCTGTAAGATGGAATATCATCTCAAAAAAAGTCAATGTCTTGATTGTCTTTATAGAGCATCCATATTATGGAAAACGTGATGATATATTCATTAAAGGAACAAATCGGCAAAAGGACACAAAAAAGATGCGTCATTACTTGGGATTTTCGATTCTTTCTCGTGAAACTCATCTTTACGCAGGATTAGAACACGTAGCAAAGGGTCAATCTAAAATATCAATTATCATTAAATTCCTTGATCATCTGCTTGATTTAGGTTTTGAATTAAATTACGTGTTGATGGATTGGGAATTCTATCGAGCTGAGTTCTTAGATAAAATTAAAGGAATGGGAGGAGATACCTTAATCCCTGCAAAGCAATATAAGAAGATCAATTAGTTCATTACAGATTATATCAAAGGAAAGTGGGGTCGGGTTAGGAAATATACGTTTTCTAGCGCTACTGAGGCAAAATGTCGATTTTTTGCCAATGTTTATGTGATAATTAAAGCAAAACGCGGTTTTACTCTCCAAGGTGTTAAGAGAGCCTTTCAGAAGGGAAGGATTACCTTAAAGGATGCTTACCATAGAATCATTACTATAATGATCACTGAGAATCCTAAGGGAAATACCTGTTCTTGGGCGTCCCGTATTTCGCTCCTTTATCATCGAAGATGGTTAATTGAAACTGGCTTTTCCGACTTAAATCGAATAAATAATCGTTGGAAGTCGAACCATAATAATTTACGCTATATAGACATGTTAGCGAGGATAATTCTCTATAACTCATGGAAAATGAATAAAACACTCCTTTAAATTAAAAAACATCAAAAAAAGAGGGGAGAATAATTACTTGGACATTATATCAAAATCAAGATTTATTACAGAAAGCATTTCTTTCAATGGAGAAAAAATTAGAGGGAGTGATCGGGTAAAATACAAATAATGTCGACTTATTGACCATAAAAAATAAAAGAAAAATAAATAAAAACTTAAATACTGAAAAGAAAAAAGAAAATTAATTGAGTAAATTTTGCCTTTAATCATTTTTATTTTTTTTTATAAATTTGTGTATTTTTAAGTGAGAGAACTATATTCTATGCAAATTTTTAATTAGTCGGTTGAGTTCTTCCTTAGAATTAAAGAAAATAAATCCTGAATCTCTTGCCATAGACGGAAGCATAAGTCGAAAATTACAATATCGTGAGTTCTCAAACGCAGTAGGTTTCATAATCAACTCTGGGCGTCCTAATTTATAAGCTGTTAATGCTTTTAAAAGTTCTAATATATAAATTAAAGAACGAAGTTTAATTGCTGCGTCCATTCCCCATGTATTCATCCGAGAAGCATTATAATAGGTAGTATTATAGGAATTTCCTTGTTCAATCATTGGTCGAAAGCTATATATTTTAAGGAAAAGTTCATCTGACCAACCTTCTGGAATAAAGTCGGTATTAAAATAGAAATTCTTTTTTAACTGCTTAATAGGATGGGTTTTAAGATGCTTTCTCGCTCGAATAATGGGTACTAATCCTCGATGCTGCATGGTTTTGAGATTCTGCAGAGAATATGGTCCTGAATCTGCTATGAGTATCTCCCATTTGTATGGAGTAGTTTGAAAGAACTCCGTCATGGTCTCTTTAAACGCAAGAATGTCACTCCGATTTCCCGAAAACATCTTAAAATATATAGGGAACCATCTATTAAAACAATGAGCATATAATATTCCAGGATCATACCCTACACCCTTCTTAATACCATTATGACGGCAATACCCCGCATCGGGATCATTGTAAACGTGATTATTTTTTAGCTTATTATTGTTACAATTAGAACGTATGAATTGACCATCCCAAATTAGAATTCTTGGGACAATTATTCCATGTTCCACACATTCTTGTACTAAGAGCTGGAAAAACTCAAATAACGCTTCTGATGGAATTCTTTTTAGTACATAACTGAGATCAGCGGCATTAGGAAAGAATTCATAATCGTGAGTTCTACTGAATAAAGGAGGATATCTCATAAACCGTCCCATTTTTTCAATTCCCTTGTAATTTTTAAATCCCAAGTTTATGCGAAGCAGTTCATACGCAATTACATCTTCAATAAACATGTTTTTAAGAGATATTCCTTCTTCCTCTAAAATGTCTTGTAGGTCTTGAAAATATGTAAAATCATTAAATTCAAATAAGTTTTCAAAGAACCCATTAAATCATCTGAGATATCGGTGCATATCCCATTCCATTTTTGAGATTGTGTTTACTCCAAAAGTCTCAAAACAAGGGATTTTAACCCTTGGAAAACGATAAATGTAATACTCCTGTTTTTTAGGAACCCAATTAATAAAATCTTGAATCTTTTTTTGTGTCATGGAAGAGAAATTCTTAGTTTTCTTTCTACGCTGCCCCCACGTAGGATGTATTTGAATCCATTTGAATTTTTTTCGAGCAATTCTATAATCTTTAGGAATATTCATATCATATTTTTCAACATTCCTCTGTCCGATAAAATCCGTTAATTGAGTTTGATAAATACTGGGCTTAATTTTGTATAGAATTATGATCATAATGCGTCATTTTAACGATCTATAATAAAACATTATGTAAACACCAATTTAATCTTTTCGGTAAATAATTTAGACGATTGGAAAATATTTTATTTAATTGCCCATCAATCTACTTTATATAATTAAATTAAGCAGAGAGATAATAGTTTTGAAACATATTTTCTTCCTTATATAATCCGTTAAAAACGGTCTTGCACCCTCCGACATTATTCTGAAATGCATAGAATATTCATAAAGAAATTAACTAATAGAAAAATAAGGAAAAAAAATAAAAAAAGTTAAGAGTAAAATTTACTCAATTAGTTTAATTTATTTCTATATCCATCATATCTGTTGTTAAATCTTTAAAAGGTATTTCAACTCTTAATAATCCTTTATCATATGTTGCTTTTACTTTATCGTGCAGTACTGGGCCTGATAATCTATAAAAATTTGTATAAATAAATAATTCAGATTCTCCTTTAATAAAAATCTGTTTATCGTTCATCAGTAATTTAATCGTGTCCTTCTTCACTCCTGGTAATATAAATTCAAAAATAAAACCTGAATCATCGTCATTCACAAACATACACATCTCTGGTGAAATAACTATTTTTTCTGATTCTTCTATTTTTCTTAGATTCAATTTTTCATAAGCTTCTATACATATACATGAATTAATTTTTTTCACCTCAAAACCGTGATATTTATCTATTGATTTTCATAAATATGAATTTTATTGTTAAAATTTATAATAAGATTTAACCAAAACGTTTAATAAATAAATATGATTATTTTATTTACTTTTAATTATTAAGAATCTCAATTGATTTCAATAAATTATTAATTGAAAATAAGATAAATGAAATCATTCTAGGTTTTTCTAATTACAATAAAGATAAGTTCAAAATAATTTGATTATGGATAATACTTTCTATTTTAAAGTAAAATATATCAAAAAAAAAATTTAAAAGAGAACAATTAAATTTTCGTTAAATTCAATTTTTTGTATACATTTTATTTGTAATAATCTTTTAATTAAGGAAATTTTAAGGTAATAGGATATTTATTGGGTATAAGAATGATCTTTTTAAATTAATATAATTTATTGTCTTTTAATATTATAAAATGTAAATATATTATTTATAATATATAAAAAAGCTAATAAAATGACGAATATAAAAAAATGGGAAGATTTAAACCATTGGGTTGAAATTGATCTTGATAAATGTGTAGGTGCGGGAGAATGTGTTGATATTTGTCCTGTTGATGTATATGTATTAATTGATGGAAAAGTTATGGCCGAAAACATTGGAGAATGCACTGATTGTTTAGCATGTCAAGATATTTGTCCAACTAATGCAATCTTAAAGCATTCTGCTTGGGAATAAATAATATTGGAATTTTAAAATATAATATTTTTCTTATTTCTTTTTAAAATCTATATTTTTGATAATTATAATTCTTTTGAAGAACAAATTTCTAATTAACATTAAATATTGGTCTACAGAAATAATTAATTGAATTCAATTTTGAATATAAATATGAATGCATCAATAAAAGAAGATGTACAAAAAACTTATATAGATCCTGATCAATCCAGTAATTCTAAAAATTCTGATGAATTTATT
Organism: uncultured archaeon; assembly: GCA_964525635.1. GTDB lineage: Archaea > Asgardarchaeota > Lokiarchaeia > Sigyniarchaeales > SOKP01 > JAFGOA01. Next base: position 23,941 of record CAZGJX010000017.1, on the reverse strand, counting down.
ATTGAAGTTCAAGGTCTAGAGAAGACATTTGGTGGATTTAAAGCAGTTGATGGTATTAATCTGCATATACGTAAGGGTGAATTATTTTCACTTTTAGGTCCTAATGGTGCAGGAAAATCTACTACAATTAAAATGCTTACTACTGTATTAAAACCATCAAATGGGAATGCAAGAATTAATAATTATAGATTAATAAAAGAAAAAATGAAAATTAAACCACTTATAGGAGTGTGCCCTCAAGAAAATGTTATTTTTGAAGCTCTAACCGCAGAGGATAACGTGAAATTTGTTGCTCATATGCATGGAATGGATTTCGATGAGATCAATATACGCACAAAAGCTCTGTTAGAGAAAATGAATATTGCAGGACGGAAAAAGGCAGCTAAATCCTTTTCTGGAGGGATGAAACGACGATTAAATCTTGTAATGAGTCTCATTCATTATCCACAAATACTATTTCTTGATGAACCAAGTGCGGGATTAGATCCTCAAGGACGACGATTAGTATGGGATTTTATTAACGATCTTAAAAAGACGGGAATGACGATTATTCTAACTACTCATGATATGATAGAAGCGGATGTTCTTAGTGATCATATTGCGATCATGGATCATGGTAAAATTATTGCGTTTGGAACCTCAGAGGAACTAAAAAATAGTTCAAGTAATGGAAATATTCTTGAATTCAGTTTCTTTTCCAATAAAGAGCTTATTCAGGCGCAAAAAAAATTAAAAGAAATTGATAATGTGACAAAAATCACAGAAATAGAGAATAATAAATTAGTTCTTTCATTTTCTGGAGGGATAAAGACATTTAAAGAAGAAATTTTAAACTGCGTAGACTCATTCAAAACATTACAATTTCGAGAAGATACTCTTGAGGATATTTTTCTAAAATTAACAGGAAGGGGGTTACGTGACTAATGGACTCTATTAATACAAAAGCATGGTATGTTGCCAAGAAGAATGTAAAAGAGAAACTTAAGAATTATGGTTCTATGTTTTGGACGATTTTTTTTCCAATTATGATGTTAATCGTCTATAAGCTAGTATTTACTGATGATGGCAACAATGATGGTACTGAGTTAATAAATGGATTGACTGTGTTTGATCTAGAGTTTCCAGGAATTGTTGTTTATACTATTGGGATCTCCACATTGACCAGTGCAGTTATGTTCTCAGTAAGTAAAAAAAATGGAACTTTAGAACGTTTAGATTCTATGCCTGTAGGTCGGGGAAATATCTTTTTAGGAGCAGTGCTTTCTGAAACAATTTTTATGAATCTTCAACTAGTTTTAGTATTTGGATTTGGGTATGGGATTTTAGGAGCATATTTTGAACCAACTATGTTTTTCCTTGGATATATAATTGCAATGATTTATGGGATTGGAGCGATAGGATTAGGCCTGATTATTGCAAGCTTTACTAACTCTCCTGAAGCGGCTAATGGGATTGGAATGATGACACATATGATTTTAATGTTTACATCCGGTTCATTTTTTCCATTTGAAAGTCCGTGTGTATATTTTACGCCACAATTTTGGGTCAAGCAGGTTTATCTCCAATCAACAGTTCTAGGTCATTCCTTCTCTGATAAATTATACAGTGGAAGTATGATTGGATACAGTTCTGATCCTATTTCAATTACTATATTGGGTGGAATATTTATAATAATATTCTTTACGATGACTTTTATCTTTATAGGACTAATGCTATTCCAAAAAAAGACAAAACTTTAATTTTTTTTTCTTTATACTTTTTCATAACATTTACTTTCAATAAATGGATATTATAAGTAAATTATATTTGTTTTATTTTACAGAAATCTTTTTTTATTAATCCAATAGGATAAATAAAATACGTTAATAAGGAGATTCTTTATGAACATTACACATTTCTTTTAAAATTACGTAAAAATCTTTAAATTCAGATATTTCATGTGGATCAAATTCTTTCCCATAGATTTTGAAAAATACATCTAAAATTCTATTTCCGGTATATTTCCATAGTTTAATTGAATCATTATGGTCAACAATCAATATTAAACAAACAGGTTCATTTGTAACGATAATACAATTATGTTCATTGTCACCTTCAGTTGAAATTAAACTAATATTTCCAATTTCTAATTCTTTAGTCATTGCTTGTATAGCAGAAAGAAATGCACTAAAAACACTCGAATGTTTTGGATTTAAATTTGTTTCTTCATGACGGTATTCTACGAGATTTATCCCCGTGTGTATATGTTGTAAAATAACTATATCTAACATTACTATCAAAAAGATTTTTTACTATATTAAATAACTTTTCTTAATCCTAAATATATAACACTAAATCCTAATATTTATAGATTGACATATTCTCTTTTTTTTTTTGAAAATTCTTATTTTTCTCAAAATATGATTTAAGGGGGAGATATAATTCTTTATTCAAATAAATTCGATATTTCATCCTATTTTTTTAGAAAAAACTATTTTATTTAGAAATATTGAAAAAAGCAAAAACTATTATATCTATAATAAAATATAATTTCTTTAAATGAAATGATTTAAGATAAAAGAGTTAAGAGAAGTGTGTTTTTCGACAAGAAAAGATTAGCTGCATTACTCAAATGGTATAAATATGAGATGGGAAATGATCTAATTGCAGCTTTAATTGTTGATAGAGAAGGATTGCTTATAGAAACGATTACTAAAGATTTAGAGGAAAGAGTAGAAGAAAAGTTTATTGGTGCTTTTGGTGCATTGGTAGAAGTAGTACTTAAAAAGATTACAAAGGATTTTGATTTGGGTACATTTGGAGCGGGAACATTTGATACCGATAAATACAGATTTATTTTTTGTGAAGCAGGAACTGAACTGATTCTTGTAACAGTTTTAAATGCTTTAGCAATGATAGATCCTTATTTTGCTTATTCATATTTAGCTGCCGAGAAAATAGCGCGCATTTTTGAGGGCGAGCCTGTAAGCCCTGTAATTCCTAAAATAATTGTTGATAAACATTTACAAAATATTGAAAGAAAAGTATCAACACTACAAAAAATAAAAATACATTCAAAAGAAAATGTTTATAAACTAATTTTAGGTGGAGATGGTGCTGTTGGTAAAACTAGCATCGTAAAGCGATTTACGGAGGGTAAATTTCAGAAAAATTATAAAGCGACAATTGGAACATCCATTTCTAAAAAGGAATGTAAATTCGAAGGATTAGATTCACTTGTAAGATTTGTAATATGGGATCTAGCAGGCCAAGAACAGTTTAAAAGAATTAGACCAAGTTATTTAGCGGAGTCGGGCGCAGGAATTCTCGTTTTTGATGTTTCAAATAGGGAATCATTTGAGAATATAAGAAATTGGTATAATGAAATAATCAAATCCGCACCACCAGATATTTTTCTAATTCTTGCGGGAAATAAAACAGATTTGGAAGAAAAAAGAGTAGTTTCTCATTCAGAGGGAGAAGATTTGGCTAAAGAATTGGGGATTTCATACATAGAAACATCAGCTAAAAAGGATCAAAACATTAACGAAGCTTTTAAAATGTTAGCTTTACAATTAATACAAAGATTTATGGAAACAGAAGATGTATATCAAATCTTATCGAAAACACCTAAGAATATCAAGATTAATAAATATGAAACTGTAAATAAAGATGAGATAAAAGATCTTAAATATATTAAGGTTCCAATAAAAAAGATTTGGGAGAATTTGGAAAGAGATTTAATTCCTTGGTTAAAGGAAAATATAGATGTACTTAATGAAGAATTAAAAATCTCTCTTAAACCTGAAGAAGATAATCATGAAAGTACAAGCTTAGATCTATTAGCATTTGATGAACTTGAAAATAAAGCAATAATAATGTGCCAGTTCCAACAAACAGATTATTATCATTTAGGAATTATACTTTCTAAAATAGCTAAACATAATGCTAAAATAGTAATATGGATTTGCGAAGAAGCCTTACCAGATTATAAAGAAGCAGTTAAATGGTTAAATAAAAAGATTACTGAAGATATTTTATTTTATCTTGTAGAGATTACAGTTTTACAAATTGAGAATTATCCTCCTATCCCTAAATTAGAAATGGTTGTTGACCCTCCACAAAGTTCATTAGCTAAACGAATGTTAAAAATCGATAAGAATATTTCTAAAATTGAGATGTTAAGAATTAATTTCTGGATTGCATTGAATGAAAAATTATCTATAAACGTACCAGAACATTCAAATTTAAAAATCACAAAAGAATGGTGGATTTCAGAACCTACTGAATTGGAGGGTATAGAATATAGATATATGATTGATAAGGATTGGAACGGTGTCGAAGTTCATTTTAATCACAATGAGATTGATCAAAATAGAAATAGATTTGATATTCTAAAGATAAATCAAGATAATATACAGAAAAGATTTGATGAAATTGCATGGCAATTCTCAAGAGATTTGGATTGGAATTATCATGAGAATAGAGAAGATCAATTTATTAGATTCAAACTTTCTGATGGGGGTTTAAAGAATAAACAAAATTGGGATAAAATTCAAATAAATATGATTGATGCAATGAATTCTTTGCGTGGTGCTATAGATAATTATTTAAAGAGACTTTAAAAAAAGTTTTTTATCATTATATTATTCTTTTCTTAATTAAAAATATTCTAGTTATCTCAATTATGAAGAAATTGTATGTTAGTATTTCTAAATTTTTATCTTATATTCTAAGACATCATCCTGAAAAGTTTAATATTCAATTAGATTCAAAAGGGTTTACTGATCTTGAAAAAATATTGGATATTCTCAATGAAAGATACAGAGAAATCGAAATAACTAAGCAATTAATATTTGATATCATTAAGAATTCAGATAAAATAAGATTTGAGATTATACATAATAAAATACGAGCTGTTTATGGCCATAGTATAAATAAGAAAATAGAAATGCCTGAAATAGAAAATCCTCCTAATAAGCTTTATCATGGAACAGCAAAACAAGCGTATTTATCTATAATACAAGAAGGTCTAAAAAAGAAAAAACGCCAATATGTTCATTTATCAGAAGATATTGAAACTGCTAAACTTGTTGGTGGAAGAAGAGTTAAAAATCCAATTATCCTTGAGATCGATGTAATTAAAGCTAAAAGTGAAGGATTTAAGTTCTATAAATCACATGAAATTTATCTAGCAGATTATATACCACCGAAGTTTATATCAATATATAAAAGAAAAATAGATTAAAATGTCCTATAATTTTGAAAATAATTTTTTCTGGAAGTTAGTGCAAGAAATTAGTAACTCATGGATTTATGATAATTTGAATAATTTAAATAATCTTTTCCATGAAAATATAATTTTTTCAGATTCTTCATTTCAAATTTTAGGAGAGGGAAGGAATGCATGCATAAAAAGTTATGAAATATTTAATAGTAATGCTAAAATTGATAAATTTAAGCAATTTAATCCATTAATCAATGAATTTGGAAATACAACTATAGTGAAATACTCTTTTGAAATAGAATATATATCCAATAATGAAAAATTCAATCAGAAAGGTGAAGAAGTATTTATTTTTTCCTTGAACAATAATAAGTGGGATGTAATATGGAGAATTTTAGATATCTAACTTTTAATTAAATAATTTTGTATTTTTAATTTTATTTTTTCTTTTAAATTTTAAATACATCATTTTATTCATCATATTAATTAAAAAAAAGCACATAAAAAAGGAATTAATTAATTTATTTAAAAATCCCTAATTTTTATTAAACAAATGTTTAAATATCCGACATTTATCTATTTCGTTGTATATTTTATCCAAAATTAAATCTTATAAGAGATTTTTTGGAGGAGATCTTTTTGGAAGTAGAGATTCCATCTAATTGGGACATGCCTAATGAAGGTAGGATAATTTTTGAAAATTTAAATGATTTAATAATAATTATTGATAAAAATTTTAATATTATATACTTTAATGATAATTCTCTTTTAAATAGTCTAAGCCATTCTAAAAGTGATATTCTTGAAAGGAATATTTTTAATAATATTCATGATAAGGATATTGATCTATTAAAGGAGAGTTTAAAGCAATGTAAAAATAATAAATTTTTTTCTTTAAAATTAAAAATGAAAGGTGTCTATAATCAATTCATCACTTATGAAATAAAGGGAGGACTAATTCAAAAAATAAAGAACAGTGAAATTACATTCTAATAATAAGAGAATATAGAAAAGAAGAAAATAATTTAGAAAGAGAAAAAGAACTGAGAAAAATTGCTGAAACACATAAATCTTTAATGGATGGTTTAAATAGAATAGGAATAGGCGTTGATATTGTTGGAATTAATTTTAATATTCTGTTCCAAAATAAGACTTTAAAAGAGAAGTTTGGAGATCTTGTTGGATTTTTATGTTATCAAAAATATATGGGATTGAATAAACCTTGTGAATATTGTCCTATGATAAAGGCGATCGAGAATAATAGAATAGAAAGATCGAAATTAAAGGGTTTAGATGGAAGATTTTATGAAATTATATCCTCACCTTTACCAAATCCTGATGGAAGCATTGATAGAGTTGCGGAAGTGGTATTAGAGATTACTGATTATAAGAAAATTGAACAAAAATTAAGAGAATCTGAAAAAAAATATCGTAATTTTGTTGAAACAATTAATGACTGGATATGGGAAGTGGATCAAAATAGTATTTACACCTATTGTAGTCCAAAAGTATATGATCTTTTAGGATATAAACCAGAGGAAATTATTGGTAAATCACCATTCGACTTTATGCCTCAAGAAGAAGTAGAACGAATAAAATCTTATTTCTTAGATATAATAAAATCTCAGAAACCATTCGAGAGACTTGAGAATATTAATTTACATAAAGATGGTCGATATATAACATTGGAAACAAGTGGTGTTCCTATAATTGATAATAAAGGAATTTTATTAGGATTTCGAGGTATTGATCGTGATATTACTAAAGGAAAGGAAATAGAACTTAAATTAAAGGAATCTGAAGAAAAATTTAGAACAATAGCAGATCAATCTCTTATTGGGATTATTATTATAAAAAATAGCAGAATTCTTTATTTAAATAATGCAGAATCAAATATAGCAGGATATTCAATTGAGGAAATGATGAAATGGACAAAAGAAGATATACTAAATAATATACACCTGATGATAGAATCAAAGCTATAAATCGTATTAGTGCACAACAAGAAGCAAAAGATGTATCCCCACTCTTCACCTATCGTATTATTACCAAATCTGGAGAAATTAAGATAGTAGATGTATTTACAAAGATTATTGAATTAAATAAGAAATCCGCTCTTTTCAGCTATGTTCTTGATGCTAGAAAACAAAAAAAAGCAGAAATAGCACTTCAAGAAAGTGAAATAAAATTACGAACAGCTATAGAAAGCTTACCATTTGATTTTTTGGGTAGGTACAAATGTTAGTGATAAAAATGCATAAATTGATTTATTTTAGAATATTTCTCCTAAAATTATAATTTAATAAAAGAATATATTCTTCCATCACTGAATTTTGTACGCACCCGATTTTTTTGCTTTAAATACTAAAGGAGAGTATACAATGCAAAATGCCATATGCAAGAAAAATTAGGGAGATATAATTGGAAAAAAACCTCAAGATGTAGCTCCAAATAATGATATTTTGGAAATTTGGCAAAATAACAATGAAAAAGCTTTTTCAGGTGAAACTATTCAGAATGAGGTTAAGTTTAAAGTTGGAGAGGATGAAAAATTTATATACAATATTATATCTCCAATCAAAAGAAAAGAAATCATAACTGGAATTTTAGGAGTTAATATTGATATAACATCACGAAAAAAAGCAGAGAAAGAGTTAAACAAATTAAATCAATTAAAAACGGAGATAATTAATAGAACATCCCATGAATTAAGAACTCCTTTAGTTTCTATAAAAGGCTTTACAGAATTAATATTAACTTGCTTCAAAGATAAATTGAATAAAGAAATTTATTCAATAATAGAAAGAATTGAAGTAGGGTGTTCTCGTTTAGAAGAACTTATTAATGATATTATTATAGCAACAGAACTTAAATCAGATTTATTAAGATTAGAGAAAGTTAAATATAATATTTCTGAATTAATATCTGCATGTGTAGATCGCCTAAGAAAATATATAAATCAGAGAGATCATCAAATAACTCTCAATCTGAATCCTAATTTGATAATTAATATAGAGAAAAAAACAATGAAAAAAGCGCTGTATAATATTATATCAAATGCTATTAAATATACACCTCCAAATGGCAAAATCGATATTGAGTCAAAATTCATTGAGAATAAAATGATAATTTCATTTAAAGATAATGGAATAGGTTTTTCAGAAGATGAAAAAAATAAAATTTTCAAAAGGTTTGGAAAAATTGAGCGTTACGGACAAGGAATGGATATTTTAGATGAAGGATCTGGATTTGGCTTATATATTACTAAAAAGATTATTGAATTACATAGTGGTAATATTTGGCGGGAGTCAGAAGGAAGAATGAAGGGAACAACCTTTTTTATTTCATTACCAATATCAGAAGATTTAAATTGAGAAGTATAAGTATATTAATTTTATTTTAAAGACAAACCTATATAGATTTTAAATCTATATAATTTTTTAAAAAATATTAAAAAATTTTATTTAAAACTAATAATAAATCTTGATTCTGATGAATGAAGTTAAAATAGAGAAAAAAAGGATAAATAACGCAAAAATTGATAAGTTTTTTAAAAATTATCTTAAAAAAATAAATTATAGAGGTATTTTTGGAGTTGCTAAATTTAGTTCAGTCTATAATAATCTAATTCCTAATCAACAAAAAAGACTTAGAATATTCCTTCAATCTCGATTCAATGAATTCTTATCATCAGGCTCAATCATTTGCATCGGAATATTTTATTATGAAGATATAATTGATTGTATTAATCATAAAACATATGGAAAAATAGATAAAGAAAGTTGGAATAAATATGGACAGGAATATCATCATTTAAATATTTTGTTAAAAGAGATAAGCTTAAAAATAGCAAGAAAATTTGGGGGTTATGCGATTCCACCTACAACTGAGACGCCTACCAAAGAAGTATCGAATGTAATTGATTATTTTCCAAAAACTATTTCACATCGACTTGTTGCGGAACATGCAGGTATTGGATGGCGTGGAAAAAATGAATTGTTAATAACAGAACAATTTGGTCCGGGAGTTAGATTAGCTTCTATTTTAATAAATATACCAATTATACAAGGGAAAAAAAAAGATAGTAAATGTGGTGCGTGTAGGGAATGTTTAGAGGTATGTCAATTCTTGAATAATAAGTATGGTTTAATCGATTACAGAGAGAATTGCAGAAAATATATTTATTCACTTGGTTTAGAACATGATGTGTGTGGAAAATGTGTCAAAGCATGTATTAAAAATAGTATTTACAATAAAGTATTCAAAAATACTCCAGAATAGAGGATTATCTAATTTAGATGTAAATTTATAGAATATATGATTTCATATATTTGAAAATTCAATTTTTTATTCAATGTTATTTTTTACTAAACTTACCTTCAAATAAATTTGATATCTTAGTTTTAGTACTAGGTAAAAATAATCTCCTATCAATCCTTCTCTTAATATTTAACATAGTTAAATATGTTAAGATTCTATTTTTCTCATTTAATTCAAGTTCTTTTATATTATCGACAAATATGTGAAAATCATGAATTAAGTTAAGATCAGATAATTTTTGAGTAATGATTTCTGCATTATTGCTAAGATTTATTTTTTCCAAGTATTTTTCCATTAAATGATAAAGAAAGTCTTCAAGATAGGGGCCTTCTTCTTTTTCTATCTCTAAAAGATATATAACTTTATTTAAATATTCTTCTATTATTAAGACAATATGACTACCAATCTCTTGAGTTTTTAATTGCCCTAAGGTAAATCCAGACAACCTTTCCAATTCCGCCTGAAGATTCATAACAATGAATTCAATAAAATTTATTAATTGTTTTTTATTGTTTTCCTTTTGCTTATCTATAGCAAATTTAGCATTTTTACTTCCATGATTGGCTGAAATTTTCATGAAAATTTTATTTATGTCAGTCATAAGGTCTTTTTTTTTAATTAATAAATTAATTTTGATAACTAATTAATAACAAAAAGCATCCCTGTTATCATTATAATTATAAAAGAACTTACTTATAAAGTTCAATATTCTTAATTTTGTACACAAATACTGAAAAACATTCTCTTTTTATAATATTCTTATTTATATGTTTTAATATCAACAGAAATCAATTTCAAAAAGAGATTATAAAGTTCCTCTAGAAGATAAAGAATATGAATTTAGAGATTGGGCCCGAATAAGAGCTTTTGCGAAAGAATTTACAAATCTATTAATATAGAATTACTATAATTTTAGTACTAAATAAAGTTTTTTTTTATTTGTTTAATTTTTTAATTATAAAAACTCATTATAGAGTATTTTAATAAAGTTATTTAAAAATTGGAACTTTATTTTAAACAAGGTAATTTTCTAAAGGAGTAAATTATCATGAGTGAAGAAAAAGAAAATATTATTGAAAAATTAAATAAAAATCTCGTTGATTTTGTTGGTAAAGTTTTTGGTGATTCTGGCAAAGAATTTATTGAAAAAACCCAAGAAAAGGTAAAAGATTTTTCCTCTCAATCAATAAAAAAATTTATGGAATTTTCTGATTCTGTTATAAATAAATTAAATCTTGCTGAAAATGAACAAGTTATTAAAGCAAAAGACACTATTGAAGATCTTTTAAAACAATCAGGTCTTCTAAAAGATGATTCCGATGAAGAAGAATTTTAACACTTTTTAAAGTTTGAAAATATAGCTTTTTATTTTATTCTTTTTTTAATATAAATTATTGTTCTCTTAAAATCATTAGAATAATCAAATTAATTATATCTATTAATAAGATAAAGAGAAATATTGATTAATTTTATTAATATATTGGATTTTATTCTTTAGTTAAAATAAAAAGAGATTTTATATTTCTTTATTTTTCTCCAAGAAAAATTTAACTTCTTCTGGTCCCACATTAAATAATTCTCCAATAACCGTGAAGCATATTGATTGATCCATTCCCATACTTCTATAATCTTGATATAAATTAATCCAGGTCTGTTTTTTTTTATATTCTTCTGGATGAGTTTGTTGAACATGTGCCCAATAGGGATGTCTAAGTTCCAAGCCACAATAAGGACATTTAGTTATTCTTTCTTCATCATCACTCATAAACTATTACCTAATTTAGTGATATTGATTTAAATTCTCTTAGAATTAAATATTATTAAACTAATAAATATTTTTGAATTATTCTAATTAGTAATTAAAAATTTACTTATTAAAAAGTTAGAATTAATTCTATTTAAAATATCTGATTATTAAGATAATTTCTAAGTTGATAATCTCTATTTTTTATATTTTTTATAATTGTATAATTTGGTGAATCTTCTGATTATGATAGACTAAATTGAGTAATCTTGAATTTTTATATCATATAAGGATTTAGAGGTGAGCATTAAAGATAATAAGGTATTTTTGTAAAAAAAATAATTATTATAAAGTTAGATAAAATTATTAAGATAAATTTTTTTATTTAAAATAATAGTTATAAGAAAATTCCATTCTTAAATCAATAAATAATTGAGATTACTATGATAAATCTATTTGAAATAGGAATAGTCTTTCGTGGTTTTGTGATATTAAATCATAAATTTAAAAATAATCCAAATCTAGATTCTAATAGTATTGTTGATGATTTAAGAGGGGCATTTATTTCAGCAATTAGTAGTTATGCTCAATCAACATTTAAAAATTGTTCTTTAGAATATTTAGAAATGCAGAATTACTTGTTTATTTTTAAAATAGGTGAAGTTCATGCAGGGGATAGTAACATGAAAGAACCCTTCATAATATATGGATTAACTAAGAGAAAACGAAATTCAGATAGATTTGTAAAGAAGTTTTATGAAAAATTAGATTTTGTTATTCCTTATTTTGTCCAGAAGTATTCAGGTGAAGATTTTACCGAAGTACAAAAATTTCAAGAATTTAAAGATGAGATGTTGGATTACTTCTCATGATAGAGTCGGCTGGTTTCTTGGTAAATAATATGTTTATTTTGGTTATTCTAATTTAGAATTTTTTTACCAATTAATTACAAGAAGGCCACTTCCTTTAGGGAGTGTTAGTTCAATTATTTCTTAAAATAAGTATTATAATTATATCATTAACATTACATCCAGTTGAACCTGATATTATTTCAGTACCAATTAATTTAAAGAAACAATTCGAATCATTATTTCTAAGATATTCATGCAAATTTAGGTTTGAATTATTAACAACAGAAATAACATGATTATCAACTAAAGCACCCATAGCATTGCTATTACCCTCAATTCCATCTAAATTTGCCCCTATTATTAAAAGATTATAATTGATTTTTTTCTTTTTTATATATTCTAAGAAACTTAGTAACATCTCCTGATTTCTTCCTCCAATACCCTCTCCTTGTATTTTAACAGTTAATTCTCCTGATCCAATCAGAGCAATTCGATTATATTTTTTATAGATTTTATCTTCAGCTATCTCTTTTATATATTTATAAAGGTTTTGACCAAATTTTTTAGCTTCTCCTGATAAAAAATCTGTGAAATAAATAGTATAATATCCTTTTATTGATAAATATTTATTAATCTCATTTAAAGCGGATTTAACACTACCAATTAAGTAATTATGAACATTTTTAAAACAAGGATCATTTTGTTTTGGATTTTCAAGATTTTTTTTTTTAAATCTATCAGTAAATATGATTCTTATTGATTTGGGAATATTCTCTAGTAATTTGTATTTTTCTAAAATTCTAATAACATCTTTGCTATTAGTAGGATCAGGAAGTGTTGGACCAGATCCTATCAAATCTAATCTATCACCCACAACATCGGATATGATTAAAACTATCATTGTCGCTCTACTTGATTCATATATTATTTTTGATAACTTACCTCCCTTTAAATTTGACAAATATTTCCTAATTATATTAATTTCTTGAATTGGGATTTCTGATTTTATAAGTACTCTATTTATTTTTTTTAAATCTTCAAGAGTTATATTCTTTCTAGGAAAAGGCATTAAAGAAGAGGCACCACCAGAAATAAGACAGAAAATTAGATCGCTATCATTAGCTCTCTTAACTATATTCAATATTTCTTTAACCCCAATAAATCCTCTTTCATTTGGAATTGGATGTGAAGCATAATTAAAGGTAATTTTATCTGAGAGCCCAGATTGACCAAATTCTAACTCTTCTGGAATATTGATGTATCCTTTATAATTAAGATTTAGTTTGATATTTTTTAATATATCCTCTAATGAAAGAGCCATATCAGCTGTTGCTTTACCCCCACCAATTATATAAATATTTTTAAATTTTCTAAGGTTAAATAGATCTTTTTGAATTTTCAAATTTTCTCCAATTATTTTTACAGAATTTTTAACTAATTTTTCTGGTTTAATAGTGTCTATAGCAATCTCTATACAGTTTAAGCCTATTTTTCTAAGTTCAGTCTGTTTATTTAGTAAATTTTTGGAAATTAATTGAGAAAAATTTTTTATTATCAATATAATCAATATATAAAAGTGTGTTTAGAAATTAAATACTAAACTAATAAATTAAAGTTAATATTTACTGCACAATTCTGATAATTAAGGTATTGAAAAAATATTTTTTTTGTAGAATTTTGATAAATTATATTTTAATAATACTTAAAAATTATTTGAGGGATTTATAATATATGACTGATGGGATTTATGATGTAGCAATTATTGGTGCAGGACCAGGGGGATATCATGCTGCGATTAGAGCAGCTCAATATGGAGCGAAGATAGCATTGATAGAAAAAGAAAATTTAGGTGGTACTTGTTTAAATTGGGGGTGTATTCCTACAAAAGCATTATATGCTTCGTCTAAATTAATACAACAAATAAGAGATCATGGAGAAGAATTTGGAATTAAATGTGATATGAAAATTGATTTCAGTAAAGCAGTCGAAAGAAAAAATAAAATAGTTAAGGAACTAGTTGATGGAATTGAAGCATTAGAAAAATCATGGAAAAATGATGTATTTAAAGGACATGGAAGAATTATAGGTGGAAATATTGAAAATGGTTTTGAATTAGCAATAGAGGGAGACCATAATGATGCATTTATAAAAGCAAAAAGAATAATCATTGCGACTGGTTCATCATCTAAATTAATTCCAGTATTTAATATTGACCATAAAAAAATCTTAACAAGTTCAGATATCTTGCACCCTGAATTTAAAGAAGTTCCGAAAAGTCTACTAATTATAGGTGCTGGAGTTATTGGTTGTGAATTCGCTAACATTTTTGCTACATTTGGAAGTAAAGTAACATTATTAGAATATTTACCATTGCCCATTGCTACAGAAGAACCTATGATCATAAGAGAACTCATGAAGAAGTTTGATCAATTGGGGATAGAACTTCATATTTCACAAAATGTTTTATCAATTGAAAATACGGGTAGTGGAATTAAAGTAATGACCTGTTCTGCTAAAATTCCAAATAATGAAATTAAAGAAGCTGAAAAGTCTATATTTGAAGCAGATTATTGTTTAGTATCAATTGGTCGTGAAAAAAATTCTTCAAACATTGGTTTAGAAAGATTAGGAATTGAAACAATACGTGGAGCTATTCGAGTGAATCCTAATTCTTTGGAAACCCCTATAAAGGGAATTTATGCGATAGGTGATGTAACTGGAGGCCTTATGTTAGCTCATGTAGCAAGTTATGAAGCAGATATTGCTATAGCAAATGTACTCTCTAGCATTGGTGGATTCCCAATAAAACCACAAACAACAGACTATTCCGTTGTCCCAGCAACTATTTTCACAAATCCAAATATAGGATCTGTAGGAATGAGACGAGCAGATGCGAAAGATAAAAATATTAATATTGGTATGGGTAAATTTGCTTATGCTTCTTTGGGAAAAGCAAAATGTATGGGAGAAGAAGAAGGCTTTATTATGGTTTTAGCTAATAAAGAGAATGGTAAGATAATAGGAGCATCATGTATTGGAGTTGAAGCACCAGAACTCATTGCTGAATTAGCATTAGCTATGAAACACGGATTAACTGTACATGATATTAGTGAAGTTATTCATTCTCATCCCACAATCTCTGAAATGGTAATAGAAAGTGTAGAGGATGTTTATGGGATGGCCATCAATAGGAGAGGGCGTCCTAACTTTAATATTTGATTTCGTTTATTTTTCATTATATTTTTAAAGATTGTAATTCTGCTTCTTATATCAATTTTCTATGAAAGAATCCATAATTTATTTTTTCATAACATTTAAATATTCAGGTATATATTCATATATTGGGGAATATATAATAAAAAAAATAATAAAAAAAATGGAGGTAGAATTAAAATATGGTTAATTCCGAGAAAAAAGATAGAATATATTTAAGAAATTTTTCAAAAGTTATCTTTTTTTGGCCTCTTTTATTCATATCTTTCATATTATGGGGAATACAATTGATTGTAGGTGAAGCTATTGATTTCTTTGGATATTTTTGGGTAGGCATGTTTTTTATTAACATTTTTATTGTTTCTTTTGATTTTCAGTTGACAAAAGTCTTTATTCTAATATTAATTGTTATCATATCTACAATTTTAATTATAATCTTATTAATGCCAATAATTGATTTCAGTTTTATAGAGTTAAATAATATGAAATTGGCAACTGAATTCTATTTATCAACAACAATGATACTTGCCTTTGTTATATCAATTGCTATATTAAACACAAGATTTAATTATTGGATTATTGAAAGTAATGAAATTTATCATAAGTGTGGTCTAATTAGTAAAGCAGAAAGATTTCCTGTATATAATTTAAGAATCAAAAAATCAATTCCAGATGTATTTGAGTTTTTATTTTTAAGAGCAGGTCTAATTGTATTATTACCAGGAAACAAAGGAGAAGTTATTAATTTACCTACAATACTTAATGTTAATAAAAAAGCAAAGAAAATTGATCTTTTACTAAGTCATCTTCAAGTTGGTATAAGTCCAGAATAATAGATAATGAAAGATCAAATTTATATAAAAAGGACTTTTTTTTTTTTATTTAGTTTTTCAAAATTATTTTAATTATTAATGAGAATTTTATTAAAAACTAAGCAATTAATTAAATAAGAAGATCTTTATTTTAAACTAATATTTATTTAATGAATTAAACTTGCATCTGTCGGATTTATTTGAGAATTCTCCGGGGAAAAAAGTATTATTGAGTGGTAATGAAGCTTTAGCTAGGGGAATTTATGAAGCAGGAGTCTATTACACTGCAAATTATCCTGGAACTCCATTAAGTGAAGTGGGAGATTCTCTAAAATATCTTTCAGATAAATCCAACAATTTTATCTTTAACTATTCAATTAATGAGAAAGTCGCTTTAGAGTCTTGTATTGGAGCAAGTTGGGCAGGGACTAGGTCAGTTGTGATGTTTAAACATGTTGGTCTAAATGTTACCGCAGATCCCTTACATACGTTCCCATATTCGGGAATAGTTGGGGGTATGCTTATTTTATATGGAGATGATCCTGGTATTCATTCTTCAACAAATGCACAAGATAATAGATTATATTCTCATCATACAAAAATCCCTATACTTGAACCTGCAACTGTTCAAGAATGTAAAGATTTTATAATTGAAGGATTAAAAATTTCTGAATCCTTTAGAGTCCCAATTATTATTCATCTTACTACAAGGTTAAGTCATAGTCATGGAATACTATTATTGGGAAAAGTTGCAGAAATTCAAAAACAAGGATTTTTTGAAAGAGATCCAGATCGTTATATTAATACATTAAATAGAGCATTGACAAATCAAAAAAAATATTTTAAGAAAATTATAGAAATAGAAACTGACAAGAAGTTATCCCATCTATTTAATAATATAAGACAGATTAAAAATAAAAAGAATAATAAAATAGGTATAATTACGAGTGGAATTTGTTATAGTTATGTAATTGAAGCATGTTATAAATTAAGAATCGATCCTCCCATTTTAAAATTAGGTTTAATATATCCTATTAATAAAGATTGCATTTACGACTTTGTTAATCAATTTGAACTTAAATCACTTTTAATTTTTGAAGAACTAGAACCTTTTATTGAAACAGTAGTCCGACAAATACTATGTTATGAATATAATAAGAAAGACATAAAAATTCACGGAAAAGAATTTTTGCCCAATATAGGAGAATTGAATACAGAAATTATTATTAAATTTATTTCAAAGTATTTCAATATTCAAAATACAAAAATACTAACAGATATTAATCAAAAAGAAGAGATTATCGATAAAATTATTTTTAATTTACCTATTAGAGAGCCTACTTTCTGTCCTGGATGTCCATATCGTCCTGTTTTTTATATACTTAAAAAAACAATAGAACGAATAAAAAATGAAAGTGGAATAGAGTTTATTTTCTCGGGAGATATATCATGTGCTACTTTATCTGAAGCATATCCATTTCAATTATTGGATTGGGTTGTATGTATGGGTGCTAGTATTGGAATTGCCAATGGGATGGTAAAAGTGATAGATCCTACCAAACAAAAAATTATTGCTTTTATGGGAGATAGTACTTTTTATCATTGTGGAATTCCTCCAATAATAGAGGCAATTAAAAATAATCTGGATTATACAATAATACTATTTAATAATTATTGGACAGCTATGACAGGCCATCAGGAACATGTTGGGACTCCCAAAAGTATTATCAAAGATCCTAATAAGGATACATTTGAGATATCTCTTGAGAAAATTATAAAAAGTCTAAATCTTAAAAATTTTATAACAACCACAGCATACAATTTAGAGAAATTGGAAAAAATATTTTATGAAAACCTTCAAAAAAAAGGAATAAAAGTTATTGTTATAAATGAAGAATGTGCTTTAGAAAAATCAAGACGTACTAAAAGAGAAAAGACCAAATCAGAGTTACATAAAAATCAGTATGTTTACTATACAATCTCTTCTTCGTGTAATAAATGTAATGAATGTATAGAATTCTTTGGTTGTCCAGCTATAAATATTAAATATGATAAAGAAATAAATCATGAAGGAGTAATGAAAAATAAAAATGATTTAGTCTATTATATTGATGAAAGTATGTGTCTATCAGATGTATGTCCTGGTATATGCAAATATGTATGTAAAAATGGTATGATCTTAAAAACCATAATTAAACATAATAGGGACAACATTTAATTAATAATTCTAATAAATAATATGAAAAATATATTTTAAAAACTTAAACTTTAGACCCTAAAACAATTAAAAATCAAAAATATTATATCATGCAAAGAATATGACTTTTAATAAAAATATAGCATAAATTTCAATTTTTATCATTTTTTTTAATATAAACACATATGTAACAATTTTTAAAGTGTATTGGTTAATTATATTTTTTAATTATTATCAAAATAAAATAATCTACTTGGATAATGATATAAATAGATCTCTATATCATGATTTAATCCAAAGATAATTAATTTTAAATATTCTTATTGTGATACAAATATTAGTTAAGAAATTAAAATATAATTAAAAAAAAGAATCATATTTAAAAATGTAAATTTATTTAAAATGGATTTAAATACAATTTCAAAGAAAAAGGGTTGGATTTTAAGCAAGATTATTGGAAGTATTAACTTACAAGAAAAAATTGTAATTGTTAGTTTTAATTCTATAAATAGATATAATCTCAATCCATGTAGTTATGTGAATATTAAAAGTATAAATCATTCAAATATTCAAGGAAAATTTCTTTTATTACCTTTTATAGAACATTTTAGAGATAATATAGTTTATATAAAAAAAATATGGAAATATATAACTGAATTAACAAATATATATCATATCGATAAAGATTATCTTAATAACCTCTATCTCTTTATAAATCAACTTCTTATTGATAATGAAATGTTTGAATTTCTTGATTTAGATTATTATACAGAAGAAGAAGAGAATCTACAGCAAAATTCAGTTAAAATTGGATTACCTGATCATTGGTTAAATGATAACCATATGAATCTGGGAGAGCTTGTTTTATTAAGAAATGATTGTCCATCTCCAATTATTTATTGACGTTAAAAGAAAAACCATCTAAAATTATTTAATATATCATTTTATTTTTACAAATGAAGTTTGATATAAAATAATGTATTTATTTTATTTATACTAAAAAAAAGTGATTATACCAAATTTGAAATAATAGGTTGTAATAAAAATTTCATATAAAGTGATGATTTATAGGGAATATCTTTAATATTCTAATTGTGGGCGTTGGAGGACAAGGTATAATTTTCTTAGGAAATATTTTACGTCAATATGGTTTAAAATCCCTTTCAATAACGAATGTTGTAGGAACTGAAACTAGAGGTGTTTCTCAGCGTGAAGGATCCGTAATTTCAACTTCAAGATATTTTATTGGAGATTATAATCAGAGATATGAAGAAAATAATTTAATTTCACCTTTAATCCCTATTAATGATGCTCATTTAGTTTTAGGACTAGAACCCTTAGAAACTATTAGAAATTTAAAATATATATCAGAAAATTCCGTGATTATTTTAAATACTCATAAAAGATTTCCAAAAAATGTGATTATTGGTTCAGAAAGAAATAAAAAATATCCCTCAATCGAAAAGATAAACGATTTACTTAAAAAATATGCAAGAAAGGTTATTTCTCTTGATTTTAATCAAATAAGTATAGATAATTTTGATAATCCTATTTATGCAAATACTATTATCCTTGGAGCGGGTACAAGCCAATTTAAGGATATTTTTACAAAAGATATCATTCTTCAAATATTAAATAAAAATCTTAAAAAAATTGATGAAAACATTCATGCATTTGAACTAGGCTATGCTTTAATTAAAGAATAATAATAGAGAAAAAATCTTGAGAATAATTATTAATTTATAAACTTCACTTTAAATGATTCTATTTTATTACTCTTGATCTCTATAATACGATAAGCTCCAGCCAATTTTGGATTATTATAACTCCCTAGCCCTAAAGCAGGAGTTTGAAAGATATAAGGAGCATTTACTTCTATATCCTTTGAATTTGTATAAAGTTCAGAATAAATATCGTAATATATTGCTGCAGGATTTTCAATTTTCTTTAATATAAAGGGAGGGGCATCAAAAACTTTTGTCTTTTTCTTCGATTCAGCCAATCTAAATTCTTTTTGAAGATGAGTGTGTCCTGAGAGAGTTAAGATAGTATAATTTTTACAGAAGTTAATAAGTTTCTCCCAGTTAGAAGATATTGTTCCAAATTTAACATTATACAATCCATCAATCCTATTTGACTCAATTTTTTTATCCAAATTCAATGAAATTGATTCCCTAAATTCTTCAATTTTTGTTCTGATCTTACTTTTTTTCCCTCTCTTTATTCTCAGTTTAAGATATGGCTTTTTACCTGGATTAATAGGAGGACCATGCATAAATAGTATAATATTTTCATTTTCTCTTAATTTATAATTTATTATATTTTCCAAATATTTAATTTGATGATTTTTAAGACCAGTAACTGATGGATGACCTGATAAAAAATCACGTATATTTTTGAAAGAATCAGAACCTGTATCTAAGAATATTAACTGAGTATTTCCTAGAGTTAAAGAGTAATTCAATGAAGAATTAATTTCAACTAAATAATTTTTTAAAGCTATTTTTGATTTAGTTATCGCGGAGATTGGAGAGGCAGAAAGTAATTCATTTAAAGCAATTGCTTCAGAAGAATTTAATCCTAACTTTTTATATAATCCAGCCCAAGTTAAATCATAATGATTAGGTCTATAATCATGATTTCCTACTATTGTGAAAATAGGACATAATAATTCTTCACCTTTAATCAAACCTTTATATTTCTCTTTTATATTTCTATTTAATATAATGTCCTTAAATAAATTCCAATTACTATATTCAAATTCTAATTTATTAAGATCTATATCTTTTTTATTATATCTAGTTTTAATAACATAATCGATTATATCACCAGTTAGAACAATAAAATCTAATTCATTTTTAAGTACTTTTTTATTAGCTAATTTAATAAATTTTCTTAATTGATTATTCGGATTGATTAACCTTTTCCTTAATGGCTTTTGAATTATTTTTATATCTTCATCAGAGCTTTTTTTAAAAGTTGATTTCATTTTTTTTTTTAATTTTTTGAATAATTTTTCAGTATTCGATTTAATCGATGATTTTAACCATTTTGAAACAATATCATAAATTTTGTCATTTCTTTCAGCTAAATGTGTGTCTGTGATTTGTATAAATGTATAATTTTCCCATGTTTGTTTTGTTAAAACGATTGAATGATAATTAATTCGATTATGTGGCCCTTCAATATCAAGCATAATAAACTTTTTGTCTTTAAAATAGTCTAATATTTCTTTTGAAAGAAGAAATTTTATTTTTATTTTAAAAAAATGATTTAAATCATTAAAGACATCATTATCAGTTAGATTTTTTTCAGGTATACAATAATTATCTTCTAAATACTTGAGATCACTTATCGAATGTTCTTTTACTAATTCAATATTAATAATGGATGAAGTTATTGCCTCCCCCCTATATCCTCTAGGATGTAGTTTCTTAACTGCTTCACTAATTTCTTTTTGTTTGTGTGTGTGTTTTTTAAAGATAGATTTTATTTTAAACCATAGAGTTAGTTTTCTTTTTCTTTCTTCTTCTAAAATACGTTTTAACTTCCATTTATATTCTAATATAGGAAAAAGAGTGATTTTTTTTTTAATTTTTTTATTTAGTTCTTCAGAATCAATAATATCTGTTATCAATAATAATTCTATTTGAATTTCTTTTTTTAATTTTAAAGAATTTACATTGATAATTCTTGGATGACCCAAATTAGGACTAATTACGATTATTTTTTTCAAATATATTGAATTTGATGCATTCATCTCAACGGGGGTAGTAATATAGAGATTTTATTATAATTACAAACAATAGATGTATCTATTAAAATCTTATTCTAATTGAAATTAGATAAGAAAATAATTAGAAAAATAAATTAATTATCTAAAATAGAGAAATGTCTAAAAATTATATAAATATACTACTCTTCAGCATTTGCTAGGTTGACAAAAATTACATTATCACCCCGTACAACGATGGAACCTAAATCCTCATGTTCTTCTTTAACATTACCTTCTTCATCTTGGTATTCAAAAAGTTGACTTGTATCTTCAAGATAGAGGTTTAAATGTTCGTCAAAACCTTCAAGACGCCCTCTAAAAAGTCTATTTCTTTTGACCTTTATTAAAATTATTTTATTTACTGAATTTTTAAGATAATCAATTGGTCTTTGTTGAGTTTTATATTGTTGTCTTCTTTCCATTTAATATACACTAAAATAAAATTATATTAATAATTTAAATATCAAAAGAAGACATTAAAATCTTATGATTATTTGTTGATCTATATTAAAGTAAAAATCATTCTATTAAAATTATGTCTAAAGAAATTGTTGCTGGTTATACAAAATGTTGTGTTAAAAATTGTCAAAAGAAAATACCATTAGATAAAGCTATTAAAATCAATGAAAAGTATTTTTGTAGTGTATGCGGAGTAGCATATTATCGAAGTTTCTTAAATTTTTAACGATTTTGATACTTTTTTGCCATTTTTCGAGCAAATTCCATTTGTTCCATTGTTTCCAAACAACATGGACGTTTTTTACGTATCCATTTTACTGGGTCTATATCAGGAGAAATATATCCATTAAAAGCAGCCCAAATTACTAATAACTGTCCTGTTCTTCCACAACCCGCCACACAATGTATTACTATTGGTTCTTTCTTACTACCATGATTTTTTGTTATTTCAAGGAATTTTTGTATCTGAAAACTAGTAGGAATCCCATAGTCTGGAATATTAAAATGATAGTACTCAAATCTATATGGTACATTTTCCCTATAATCAAATTCACTTGCATTAATAATAACTATAATTCCTTCTTTTTTATATATATTAAATAATGGGGGATCTGGCCACCAACTTGCAGCTATTTTACCCCTTATTATCCAAGTAAATGGTTCTGTACGTTCAGGCATTCCATCTTTGGGCCAATACCAAGGTCTAACTATTTGAATCACATCTAAAAATATTCATTAAATAAAATAATATATGGTGAAATCATGAATAAATACATAAAGTAAGAATTTTTCTATAAATATTTTCATCTTGACAGGTTTAGAGGAGATCAATTTTAAAGAAAAATTTTTTGAAGAATTCTTAACTGAAAATATTGATTTTTATATTAAATTCTCTGTAAAATAATTATAAATAATCTAAATCTTTGTATATTTTTAATTAATAAAACTACATTTTTATTCTCTATGAGAAAGGTTGTAAGTTTTTGTATACTACTAAGTTTTATATGAAAAAAAATTTCAATTTAAAGAAAATTTAGGTTCAATTTCCGTCAACTCGAATCCCCTATATTTTCAATGTATGAGCTATAGGGTGCCAAGATTCCAAGTTTTCAAAACAAAAAAAGGAATCGAACCTCCCATATTTTTTATAATATTTTTTCTTTGGTTTTCATATTTACAGAATTTTTCCTTCTTTATATTATTTAAAGCAATTGAAAAGAATAAAAATTATATTTATCCAAAATAAGAAAATCTTATGATAATTTCTTTCTTTTAGACTTTACTATGTTATATATCAAAGCAATTATAAACGCAAAGAAAAAGAAAGAAACAACCCATCCCCAAAAATAATCCAATCTGAGGGA
>CAZGJX010000016.1:0-50294 GCA_964525635.1 uncultured archaeon | reverse complement strand
GATTTAGGTTCATTTAATTATACTCCCACTCCTTTTATATTAGATTCAATAGCAATAAGCACATCAATTATCTTTTTTCCATTATTTATATATTTTTCTAACCAGATATATCAGAATTCTAAAGAAAATAAGAATCTTTTTTGGAAAATCTTCCATATTATAATGAAAATACTAGCCATTATTGGATTCATCTTTCTTATTTTAGCAATTATCGGTTTCTTTGGAATAGGATTATTTAGTGAGGATAGAACAACTGAATATGGGTTACATCTAACATTTTCATATATTGTATTTGGTGGTTTTTCTTTATCTGCTATATTCAATGGAATCGTGATATTGTTGAAGAATACTCGTTTCCCAAGGATTATTGGATTATTTATGATTTTTTCAACTCCTACATTTGCAATTTTATTCCTTATTAATCCAGAAACTTTAACCAGACCTTTTCTTGAATGGATGATGTTTTTATCTATAGCTATATGGTTACTGCCAATAGATTTAATTATGTTGAAACTTATTAAAAATCAATAAATCCTCTTTTTTTATCATCATAATTTATTTTATTCTTAAGTTAATCATAATAATTCTATTAATTATTAATAAAAAGAAAATGTGAAAATGAAATTGAATTCTAATAAAAAGAGTTAAGTATGAAAATAAAGATAATTTATGAGAAAAGCACTAATTAAAATTGCTCGATCTATTTTTGGATCATATACTTTTAAAATATAATAATTTATAGATTTATCTTTATTTAAATCTAATATTACCTCGTTGAAATTTTTAATATGACCAAATTCAGCAACTATTTGATTATTAATTGCATAGCTTTTTACTTTATAAGTTAATGATTTTGTTCTAAAAATACCAAACCATTTTTCTTTGAATGGTGATTCAATATAGAATTGCATTAATGAAGCTGAAAAGGGGGGTTTTTTAATTTTAGCAATTTGATTTCCACTTGCGTCTATTAATTTATATGTTTTCATGATAGATAAAAGAGTTGGTGAAATAGAAAAAACTAATTCATCATTCCTATCATATAATTCTCCTACTAAATTTATATGAGTGTCTTTAAATTTAAATTTCCCAATTTCTTGATGCTTATCATCATATATATCATAAGTATTCATATTAAAAATGTATAAATCATTTTCAGAATCAAAAATCGTCCCTTGATACATACTAGGTATATAAAGTTGATCTTGAGATTCTCTCTCCTTACCTTGAAATGATGAAGATTCCACTTTCCTTCCACATTTATCACAGTATCTAGAACCAAGAGGTATTTTAGTTCCGCAAAATTCACAAAACATCTCTATGATTTCTTATATAATCATTTACTATTAAAATTTTGCATATATTCAATTATTTCTTTCCGTTTATTTAAAGCTTTTTTTGCAGCTTTTTTAATATTTTGCTCCATTAATTCTTTTTGTTGAGGAGTATCTTCTCCAATTTCCTGTTTTATTTTAGTATATGCAGCTTCTCTGAATTTTGGCAAAAATTCTTTAGTATTCTTATTTTTAATTACTATAGATACGGTTTTTGAATTATCAACATAACCAATTTCATTACATTTGATATTTTTTTTTTCTAATAAATTGATTATATTTTTTGATATATCTTCATTACAATAAATTAGTAATGAATCCAAAGATACACCTAAATAATCAACCCCTACTTCATCTAAAAGATTTAGGACTTTTAGATTAACTAATTCTCGAACTTTCTCTTCATAAATAATTATTCCACAATTTGCTTCATAATTAATTTCATATAAATCTCCACGTAGTCCTCCATTAGTAACATCACACATAGCATGTATACCTCCCCTTATCTCATCAGAATCTAGTAATATTTCACAAGCTTCTAAGAAATTTATATTTAATGTTTCTTTTACTATTTCATGATTTCCTGAATATATGGCTGTTGTCGTTATTGTTCCTCCTCCTGCTCCTTCTGTCATTAATATTTTATCCCCTAATTGGATATTTCTCCTTGCAAACAAATTATTTCCCGCAATACCAATACCGCCAATACCTCCGACTAATCTATTTCCTATAACCATATCTCCTCCGATCCTTAAGGTTGATCCTGCTGTAAGGGGAACTTTTGCTAATTCGCATACAGTTGAAATACCTGCCATAAAATCAAATAATTTTCCAACATCTGCATCATCTCCTAAATGAACATCAACTAAAATGGAAATTGGACTTGCTCCTTTTACATATAGATCTCGTAATGTAGCCCGAGTAACATGAAAACCACATATAAAAGGGAAATCGCTTAGTCTTGAATGAATTCCTTCCATTTTTGATACAATTATTAGATCTCTTGAGTTTTTTTCTATTAATAAATTATTAAAATCTTTTAATCTTACAGCTCCTGCATCATCTAAAGACGTTGGAGATAAAAAAACATCTACTCCAATTTTACTGAACTCTGCAATAATTTTATGAATAAAAAAATCTCCAGCTCCTCTACAACCTACTCCTTGTTTTCCAATAGTAACACCTGCCTTATTAATGTTTAATAAATACTTGATAAATGGATCTCTAATTGAAGAAACATCACTTTTTTTACATTCTTCTAAAATTGCTTTTGATAAATTAATAGCTTGTTGATCATCAATATCTTTATAATTATTATATTCTAATAGAAGCCTATCAATAATTTTTTTATCTGAAAAACCTTTTTTTAATAAATTCCTTGTTAATCCTTCCAAATCACTCAAATTCCCCACATAATAAAAATTCATAAATTTATTTTATAATAATATCTTATTATATAAGAGTTTTAATAAATAATTAACATAATTGAAGCTTTTGAATAATAATATTAAAAACTTCTAAGTTTTACTTAATTTTATTAGAATTAATTCTTAAGTTATATTTTCTCATTAATTAATGATTAGTTTTAAATATTTAAAATTGTCATTAGTATACAATTAGAAAACTGGAAAAGTTAAAAATAAGAATATAACTATATAAAAAAAAAGATTTTTTAAAATAGTTAAAAATTGCTTGAATTTAATATTCTATAAATAAATATATTTAAATTTCTATATTTTAGCTGCTAATTACTTTCTCAATATTTTCCATTAATCTATTAAGTGTAAAGGGTTTACATTTAAAACTTACAGCACCTAAAGAAATAGCTTTTTCTTTTATAGTTGTATCAGCACTGGCAAATATAATTTTAGTTTTAGTATTCATTTTTAAAATCTCTTCTGTTGCTTCCAATCCATTTTTTATCGGCATTCTATGATCCATAATAATTATATCTGGTTTATTCTGAAGTTCTTTATACATAGTTATAGCTTCTTCTCCATTTTGTGCTGAAGCAATAACTTCATATCCATTTAATAATAAAGCTTTTTTGTACAAAATACTTAGAAATTCATCATCTTCGACAATAAATATTGAGACCATTTAGTCACTCCCTAAAGAATAATTTACTCCTAATAATATATAAATTTTCAATATAAAAAATATTTTTGAATTATGCCATATGATGAGTATCAATAATATAACTTACTTGTTATTTATCTTTTTTGGTTAAAAAAAAAGTTGTAGAAATCTTTTTTAAAAAATACACAATAAAATTTGTTCATTGTTCACCAAAAAGGCTATTTATTATCCATAATTCATTCATAATCTTTAAATTATAAACGAAAAGATTAAAAGGTATCTTTTACTATTATTATTAAGCAGAAACTAATGGGTGATTATATTTTTGTTGAATAATATCAATTATTTTATGTTTATTATGAGTGAAAAAAATTGGAAAATTATAGAATCAGAAAATATTATTGGTACTGATAGTAGAAGGATCTTTAACCAAATTTTATCAAGTGATAAAATTCTTGTTTATGTAAATGGAATTTCTGAAATTAAAGCATTATATAATGTTGTAAGAAAATATAAAGATAAGACACCAATATTTGATAAAAAAATTTTCCCTTATAGATTTGAAGTTAATCAAATAGAATTTTTTAATGAATGTATCGATTTTAAGAACATTGTACCAAAATTAAAATTTATAAAAAATAAGGAAAAATGGTATACACATATTGGAGGATTAAAAGGAGCAACTCAAATCTCCTTGAGAGATTATACCGCCATGATAAAGGCATTAGTATAAATTTTTCTTAACATCAACAATTATAATTTCCTTTTTAAATAATTTTTTTTTTTTAGATAAAGTTATTTATTAATCTTTTTTTTTTATTAATCATTAAATTTTAATTGAATATTTAAGAATAATTAAATCTTTGAGAACTTTTAGATTTGAAAATCAGAATAACAACACCTTGTAGAATTCATTTATCTCTAATAGATGAAAATGGTTATACTGGTCGAGTTGATGGTGGAATTGGCTTAATGCTTGATCATCCAAATGTTGTCTTTGAGGCATCAAATTCAGCAAAACAATTTAAAATTGAAGCTCATAGATATTATCGAGAATCAATCGAAGTTATTAATGAAAAAGCTTCTAAAGTTTTTAAAACATTTAATATCAATAATAAAAATTTTCATTTTAATCTTAAACAATATTATCCCTCCCATGTTGGTCTTGGATCTAAAACACAATTGAGTCTTGCTATCGCCACTTCTATTTCTAGACTTAAAAATCTTAATATAACTCATAAAGAATTGACAAAAATTGTAGAAAGAGGGGGGACGTCTGGTATTGGATGGAAAGGCTTTTTAACAGGAGGATTTATTTTAGATGGAGGGCATGATTTTGGTGTTGGACAAGAAAAAGAAACATTTCTTCCTTCTTCTGCTTCAAATACTGCGAATCCAGCATTAACGCTTTTTAGATATAATATTCCTGATAATTGGCGTTTTGTCTTGGTTATCCCTAATATAAAAAAAGGAGCATATGGTGATGAAGAAGTCTCTATTTTTAAAAAATATGCTCCAATTCCAAAAGAAGAAGTTAATGAAGTTTCACATCAAATTTTAATGAAAGTTATTCCAGGATTGATGAAAAATGATTTAGCATGTTTTGGAGAGGGATTAAAAATTGTTCAATCTCTTGGTTTTAAAAAAATTGAGATCAAATTGCAGGATAATATTGTTAAAGATCTCTTAAATTTTCTTAAAAATTATGGTATAAAAGCTTATGCCATGAGTTCTTTTGGTCCAAGTGTAATTGGGATAGTAGAGTCTGATTCAGAAGCCCAAAAATTGCATCAAGTAATAAAAAATCATCTTAAACCTATTGGTGGTCATTTTTACATTTGTAAACCAAATAATACTGGTGCAAAATATGAGATAATTAATTGAGGATAAAAATGTCAAATAATAAAGATAAGATATATTTTTCTTCTGATATTAATATTAGGGAAAGAGCTTGTTTTGAAACAGGTATTAAACTTGGAGCTCTTTATCATATTCTATGTGGAATACCGATCTCATTAGATGAAAAAGTTATTTCCTCAATTGAAAAAGGTATAGAATCTGCTATATCTTGCCAACCATATGTAGAAGAGGTAAAAATCAATTTAAATAGGAAAAAAATAGTTGGAAATAAAACTGATGAATTTGATTATGATGAAATCACAGGCAAAGTTATTCAAGCGGAATTAATATTAAAATTTAAATCTATAGAGATTATAGCAAAAATTGAATGGATTGAAGAATTAGATTATCCTTTAATGTTTATTGAAAAAATAATTGAACATAAATTTTAATCATATATAATTTTTTATATATTTATTAATTACACTAAAACTCTTAATTACTTCATTTTTAGCAGAAAATCGTTCAATTTTCTTCTTATTTTTTATAATTTCATTATAAATTTCCGATATTAACTTTTCATTACCTTTATCATGAGCTACTTTAAGTCTTGTAGCTAATATAATTGTTTCTAAAGTTATATTTTCTGCTCGGTTAATTAGTTTATGGGATTCCCTAAATTTTCTACAAGTTAGGATTTCTAACTCAAATTCATATAATTCTATTTCTCCTAGCTCATTCTTTTTAAATGTCTTCATTTCATTATTCACTCTACACATAAATATACTCCATGAACGCTTAATATAAGGAAATCTATAATCTCTTAGTTTAAGATTATTTTGAAAAAATTCTTTTAATATTTTTAATTTAGAGATATTTAAATGATCATAATACTTTTCTGGAAAGCTTTCTATTCGATTTAACGAATTTGGGATTTTTAAAGCTGCTAATGCATATAAATAAATATCTTCAACAAAATTGATAGTAGCATATCCATTTGATTTTAAATTCTGATAAGTTTTAGTATTAGGAAAAGGTTTTAGTAAGAAATTTTTATCTTTTAATAATTTTAAACCCATGCATGATGTATTTGGAAAAATATATTTCTCTTGAATATTATATGAGATTGTTGTTGCTAAGATTTCATATAAGTAATCTTCTTTTATTCCAAATTCTTCAGGATTAAATTTCATTTGTCAAAATTCTTTTATTTATATGGTTTTTCTTAAATATTATTTAAAATCCTTTAAAAATTTAAATCATAATAATTTAGAAAAAATAATACAAGGAAAAAATCATTAAAAAATGACACCTATCACTCTTGGAATAGATCCTGGCTCAAAGAGTTGGGATTTTTTAGCATTAGATGATGATCAAATTATTTTAGATACTTCTATATCTACCAAAAAATTATTGGAAAATCCAAATAAAATTATAGATCTTATCAAATCATTAAATGAAAAAAAAAAAATTGATCTAATGGTTGCTCCAAGTGGATTTGGGCTCCCATTAAAAAATATAAATGATTTAACAGAAAAAGATCTTTTCCTTACAATTTTAAAATTTAAAGAAGAAGAAAAAGAGAAATTAATTGGACTTGCAGAGATTTTGACTTTAATTAAAAAAGAAAATATACCCGGAGTAATTGTTCCAAGTGTAAAACACTTACCTACTGTTCCAAGATATAGAAAGATCAATAAAATTGATATGGGAACGGCAGATAAAATATGTACCGCGGTGACTGGTATAAGAGATCAAATTGAGAAGTATCAAATATCTTCTGAAGAGACTAATTTTATAATGGTTGAGATAGGATATGCCTTTACTGCTGTTCTTGCCATTGAAAATGGACAAATTATTGATGGAATAGGAGGATCTAATATTATGGGATTCAGAGCTTGTGGAAGTTTAGATGGAGAACTTGCTTATCTAATTAGAGATATTAAAAAGAATAATATTTATAAAGGTGGGGTTGCTTATATCTCTGGTTATTCTGATTTAAGTTTAAAGGAAATATTGATTTTAGTAGAGAAAGATAACCACATCAAAAATGCTTTTAAAGCATATATATCAAGTGTTAAAAAATCAGTTTTTGGAATTTCCTCATCATTTTCACATAAAAATAAAATAAAAGAAATCTTATTAGCAGGTAGAGGTGCAAATATGAGTTATTTAAGAGAAAACATTGATAAAGCTCTAAATAATATTGCACCAGTAAGATTAATGAAAAGTTATAGTCAAATAGCAAAGAGAGCAGCTCAAGGTGCTGCTTTTATAGCAAATGGATTATTAAACGGTAGATATAGAGGTATTATTGATAATTTAAAAATAAAAGAAGCATCTGGTTCTATTTTAGATGATATATATGTTCCATTTAATAAAGAAAGATTAAGTAGTGATTTAAATTAAAATTCTTATCTTTACTGGCCAACAAGCTTATCCAATTTTGAAAAATATAATTAAATCAGTCAAGGATCATCAAATTACTCTAAAAAAAATACCAATATCTATTTCAGCTTTTATAAAAAAAAAAAATATTGAAGAAAATTTAGAAAAAATAAGTCTTATAGATTATGATTTAGTCCTTGTTCCTGGTTTTATTCAATGGGACACAATAGAATTAGAAGAGCAATATTCAATCCCAATAAAAAAAGGAACTGAATTTGCTTCAGATCTTCCCTTAATTTTAAAAAATCTGGACCTTATTAGTCTTTCTAATAAAATCCCCGCGAATAAAATAATCAAACTAACAGGAAATAAACAATATAACCAAATTATAAAAGATAAAGCTGAAAAAGCAAAAAATGAAATTGATCAAACAACTTTTTATATTAATAAATTAAGGAGTGAAATTATAATTGGTGAGAATCTCCCTCCTCCAATTATTGCTGAGATTGTAAATTGTACAAATAAATCAGATCAAGCAATTATTAAAAAAGCAAAATATTATATTGATTCAGGGGCAGAGATCATAGATATAGGGTGTATTGCAAATTCACCTGATCCAGAAAGGGTGAGGGAAATTATAAGGATTTTAAGAAATAAGTTTAATATTTTAATTAGCATTGATTCAATGAATACGGAGGAAATTAAAGTTGCAATCAATGAGGATATTGATATGATTTTAAGTTTAGATTTAGGGAATTTTAAAGATTTTCTTGATATTCCTAAAGATATACCTATTGTAATTTTACCTACAAATTTTAAAAAAGGTTATGTTCCTAAAGATCCTATTATGAGAATTGATAACCTATTTAAATTAACTGAAAAGCTTAAAGACTTTGGTTTTACTAAATTAATTGCTGATCCAATATTAGAAACACCAATTTCCCCTGGAATTGTCAATTCTCTACAAGCTTATTATCTCTATAAATACAAAACAAATAAAGATAAAAATAAACATCTTAGGTTACCATTATTTTTTGGAATCTCAAATGTTGTTGAATTAATGGATATTGATTCAGTTGGTATTAATGGAATTTTATCAAGTATAGCTATTGAATTAGATATAGGAATTGTGTTTACAACGGAACATAGTCCAAAATTAATAGGTGGTGTTAGAGAATTAAAACAATGTATTAAATTAAATTATCTCTCTAAACACAGAAAAACACCCCCAATAAATCAAGGCATCCAAATTTTTAAAGCTAAAGGTAAAACTCATCAAAAAAAACCTTTAATTGATGAAAAAAATGCTATTTTTATAAATGATATTAATTCAGATTATATTCCTGATGAACAGGGGTATTTTAAGATATATATCAATCATTACAATAATAATATATATGTTTTATTTTACTCAAATAATCATAAAATTCTCAAAACGATTATTGGTAGGAATGCGGAAGCAATTAGTAAAAAAATAATAAGTTTGAATTTAATAAATAATTTGTCACACATTAATTATCTGGGAAGAGAACTTTATAAGGCAGAATTATGTCTAAAACTTGGAAAACCTTTTATTCAAGATGAAACTTAATCTAAACTTGTTTGTCTAATTTCATTTTATTTTGATCTTAGATTTTTTAATTTTTCTACAAAATTTTTTACATGAATACCCTTCCAATAGATTTGCTCACAATTTTTATTTGGGCAAATCCAAAAATCTTTTTGATAATTGTAAACTCCTTCTGGGATAAGATTTTTATAATCTTC
Organism: uncultured archaeon; assembly: GCA_964525635.1. Taxonomy (GTDB): domain Archaea; phylum Asgardarchaeota; class Lokiarchaeia; order Sigyniarchaeales; family SOKP01; genus JAFGOA01. The sequence goes on along the minus strand of CAZGJX010000016.1, from coordinate 40,887 downwards.
TTTTCTTTTTATTTTTATAATTTTAGTGTTACATTTTGAACATCTGGATTTATTTGTATCGTATAATAAATCAATGTGAAATTCTTGATATATTTTTTTCATTCCATCCATAATTTTAGTATCTCTCAAAAAAATACAAGGTGAGATAATACCATATTCAGTTGGAATAGACATTTCAAATTTTTCATATTCTTCAGGATTTTCCTCCATTTTTTTGAAGAATTTAGCTTCAAGAGAAGTTATTAATTTTATATCTCGTGTTATTAAAATACGGTATTCATTTAAACATTGTTCTATGAGCTCATTTTCATTCATTGGTTTCTTATCCTTAGTATCTGATGAGAGCGCCCCCGCATAGATCGCATCATAACCTAAAGTCCTCAACCATCTTGCTATATTTCCAAACATATCATCTACTATAAATTTCATTTTTTAATCCCTATTTTTCTTTTTTTTTTTAAATTCCTAATTTTCTTTGATTTCCATCAATTTTTTAAATAAATCTAGAATGTTTTTCTTATAATTCTCATCATCCTCTATTTTCTCTAAGATATTGTTATAATTTTCTTTTAGATAACTTTCTACATCAGTTGAATTTATTATTCTTTCATATTCATTTTTTATCTTAAATTTAATTTTGTCTATTTTTGCCTTTTCTTTTTCAAAAAGATTTATATTATGCTTGAAATTTTTAATATAATCATAAAGACTATCTCCAAAAATATCGAAATTATTATCATAATCTTTACCCAATTCTCTTTTTAAACCTACATTACTTAAATCTTCCCAATCTACTTCATCAGTTCTAATAGGTATTATTTCTATATCATTTTCTCTTGCTAATTTTATTTCTGTTTGACAATCATCTGAATTAAAGACTGCTTTTTTTGTAGCGAAAAATAACAAGAGATTACTTTTAGGAATATTTTCATGCATAAATTGATCAATATTTCCTGTAAGATCTCTCTCGCAATATAAAATCTCATATATTTCCGATTGTTTCTCCAAAAAATTTATTAAATCTTGTAGTTTGAATCTCTCAAAATCTTCAATAGCATGGCTGAAAAATATATGTATAGTTGCTTTTTTCCTACAATATTCTAAAATAAATTGTAAATCTCTATTAATTAATTCCAAAGTTTCATCATCCCATGGATTTTTTCTAAGAATTAGATTTTTTAGATTCTTTAATTTCCATATTGATGTAGGAATTGAAATAAATTGATTTTCATTTATATTTAGATATTCTATCCTAGTAAGTTTTCCAATATCTTCTGATAAATATGAGATATCTATATTATTAGATAAATTAAGATACTTTAGGTTTTTTAGTTTATATAAAGGAATCAAAGATTCTGATGTTAATGTATTATTTGATAAATCTAATTTTTGTAATTGATTTAATTCGCCGATTGATTCCGCTATATTATCAATAAAATTATCATTTAATATTAAATAATTTAAGTTGTTTAATATTGTCAATTCTTTGATGATAGTTTTAAATTTATTATTTCCTAAATTAAGATATTGAAGATTTTCAAGATTTCCAATCCATTTTGGAATTTCAATTAATTGATTTTTTTGAAGATCCAAATATTTTAATGATTTCAAATTCACTAACGACTCTGGAATTTCTTCAAGAAAATTATCAGAAATATATAATTGTTGAAGGTTTGAAAGATTCCCAATTTCTCTAGGTATAGATTTTAATTTTGATTTTGAAAGATAAAGCCACTTTAATTTAAATAATTGACCAATTGTATTTGGAATATATTCTATTGCATTTCTTTCCCCTATAATACCCTCTTCCTCATGCGCGGGTTCTCCAGAAAGATTTAAAAAATTCAGGTTTTTTAAATTAGAGATATTTTTTGGTAATGTTTTAAGACTAGCACTAGATAATCTTAACCATACAATTGATTTATTTTGAAGATAATATCCATTTAAAATTCCTCGATGATGAACTTGTTTAATTTCTTCTCCCATAATCAATTCTAGATCTGTCATTACCTCTGCTTCTAACTTGTTTAATCCATTTTGTAGGTATTTTTTAATTAAATTATCTAAATTAGGATAATTTGCAGGAAATTTCTCAATTGGATTACCTTGTGCAATTATGGTTTTTAAAAGGGGAAGCTTTATAATTTCATCAGGTATTTTTTTTATTGAGTTATTTTTTATATTAATCTTCGTTAAACTTGTTAAATTTTCAATAAATTTTGGTATTTCTTTAATTTCATTATATGATAAATCAAGTTGGGAGAGATTTTTTAAGTAAGATAGTGATTCTGGGAATTTAATTAAAGATGATCTAATTACATAAAACATTTTCAATTTATTTAAAATATCTTTAAATTCTGGAAATATCTGAATTCTTGCTCCTATAATTAATATTTCAGTGATTTTTTCATTTTTTATCACTATGTTAAATATTGCATTTGTTGGTTTCTCTTTATCTAACTTTTTACTCTTCCAATCAATTCTTTCTTTAGGATAACATTTTACTTTTGTTAATTTTTCTATATTATTGATTAATTCAAGTTCCTTAGAATCTAATTTTATATTTTTCAACATAAAACTATCTTTTTATTTTTATTTTATAGCTTTTTAGTGTAGATTATTTTAAAAAGTTGCATAGGAAAAAAAAAATAAATTATATAAGATATGCCTCAATTGGTTTGGGGAAATGTTATTTTTCAACTAGAAACGGCTTAGTCATTTCTAGAAGCCTAATAACCTCCTTACATAGGAGTACTAGTTCATTCCTCCCTATTTGAGGCAACTTCAAAATGAAGAATGATTTCAAATCGTTTTAATTGAAGAAAGGACTTTTATATCCAATATTAATTCTTTATTGCTTAGTGGGATTCGAACCCACACCTTCCTCTTTGGTGGAGGGATATCTTACCATCTTAGACCATAAGCAGAATCTAATATTGAAATATTGGTAGGGAATTTGTACAACCATTAATTTAATTTTAGTTTCGAAGGAATCGAACCTTCACTTTCCGCTTTCAAGGGAACTCCTACCATTGGACCAGAAACCCTAAATCTCAAGTTATACTCGAATATTCTAATTATACTTTGGAGATAATTTTTACATGATGTAAGTTCAACTGCACCTTCTTCTTGGAATGAGAGCTGTACTATTGAAGACTATAAACCTTATTTCTATGTATATTAGAAAGATTCTAAATTCCCAACTTAGAGGAGTATATTAAGAATCATATAGTGTATCACATTATTCTGAATGTAAAGGCGCCTAAAGATAAACCATAGCAATTATTAAAAACTCCTTTAAATCACTCAATTCTTTACAAGATTTGATATATGTGACTCAATAGAATTTGAACCTATGTCTCCTTCATGACGTGAAGACATCCATAGCTATTGGACTATACGTATCATCAATCGACATTTTCTGAAGTATGATATTATATATTATTGCCTCTTATTTAAAGGTTTGTGTTCTCTGGGGAATTAAATGGGCTAGAAAGCTAATTATGGGAATTAAATGGGTAATTTTCTATAAAATGATAATCTAATCAATAAAATATTGAATGTGGAAATATGAAGGAGATCTTTCATATCCAATTACAATTAAAAAGAGTAATAAATGGAGAAATAACCTTAATTTATACACAGAAACTATTCTAAAAATATCTAATAATGTTATAAAGTGTATCTCTTTGAGCAGGTCTTTTACCAGCAGCTTTTATTATATTTATTATCTCATCTGGCTCTAAATACTCTCCATATATTGCACCAGCACTTTTTGATATATTTTCTTCCATTAAGGTACCAGAGAAATCGTTTACACCATAGTTTAAAGATACTTGAGCAAACTTTGGTCCTAATTTAACCCATGAACATTGTATATTATCAATATAATTATTTAAAAAAAGTCTTGCTACACTTAATAATTTTAAATCATCCATTCCATAAGTAGGATTTAAAGGATAATTTTCTAATTTTCCTAAGAGAGGTTTTTGTTTAATAAAAGCTAAAGGGATAAATTCTGTAATTCCATATGTTTCTTTTTGGATATCTCTTAAAATATCTAAATGTTCAACTCTATCTCTTAATGTTTCTATATGTCCATACATCATTGTAGATGTAGTTGGGATATCTAATTTATGTGCCGCTTTAATTATTTCCGTCCATCTAGAGGTATTTATCTTATTAGGACATATTATTTTTCTAATATTGTCATTTAAAATCTCTGCTGCCGTTCCCGGAATTGAATTTAAACCTTCCATTTTCAATTTCTTTAATATGTCTTCTATTGGCTCATTATTTAATTCTGATAAATGATGAATTTCTTGGGGTGAAAATGCATGTATATGCAACTTAGGATTTATTTTCTTTATGGATTTAAGAATATCTATATAATAATTAAAATCTAATTTAGGATTTATTCCTCCCTGAATACAAACCTCTGTACAATCATTATTATTAAGTTCTACAATTTTTTTTCTAATTACATCTATAGAAAGAGTAAAACTCTCTTCATTTGAATTATCTGAACTAAAAGAACAAAATTTACATTTCTTATAACAGATATTAGTGAAATTTATGTTTCTGTTTATAACAAAAGTTACAATATCTTTTCTTTTTTCAGTACAAATCTGGTTTGCAACATACTGTAGAGCGTTAAATTCTTTTCCTTTAACCTTTAACAATATTAGTGCTTCTTCTTTAGTTAATTCCTCTGAATTTAAAGCACGTTTTAAAATTCTATATACTTCTGGTTTAATTTCATTTAAATATTGTTGCATAACCATTGAGATAAATAATCATGATAATCTTAATACTTTTTACTTTATTAATAAATAAAAAAAACCTACAGAAATATTAATTCAATAGAGATATTCTAATTTTTATTTATGAAAAGCTACTAATTATTTTATTAATTCTTTTTGATAAAAATATCGGATTTTCAATATATTTAGGATAAATAGGGAGCCTCTCGTCTAATATATAATTTATTTCTTCACAAATCTTTATTAAATTCTCTATATTTGACCATTTACATTCAGGATTGATAAAATCTATTGTAACTGGTGAAATTCCCCCAAAATCATTTATCCCTATTTCGATAAAAAGATGTTCATATCCCCTTATAAGGTTAGGTGGCATTTGAAGTGCAATTTCATTTTGGAATATGATTCTCGCAATTCCAACTGTTTTTAACATTTCTCTAATTGATATTTTTTTTTCAAGTTGATATTCAATTCCTTGTTTAGGAGTAAAATTTTGGATTATAACTTCTTGAATATGACCATAGTTTCTGTGAATTTTTTCTATTAAAATTAAGTCCTTAATCCTATCCTTAAATGATTCTCCAATTCCAATCAGTAATCCTGTAGTAAAGGGTATCTTCAATCTTCCCGCATTAATAATATGTTCAATTCTTTTTTCAGGTAATTTTCCAGGGGAATTTTCATGAACTCCTCCCTTTTTAAAAAGTTTTGTACTAGTACTTTCTAACATTAAGCCCATACTTGCGGAATGATCTTTTAACATCCGTAATTCATTATAATCTAATAAACCTATATTAATATGAGGTAATATCTTTAGATTTAATAAAATGTTGCAGATATCTTTCACATAATTTATAAAATTTATTTTTCCTATTTTATTTAATTCTGATTGAACTCTATCATAAGAATCTGGTCTTTCTCCCGACATCAATAAAGCTTCTTTACAATTGTAAGCAATTGCATTTTCTGTTAAGTTTTTGATATGATTTATATCCAATAAAATCGTATTCCTGCTATTATTCCCTTTTGGAATTTTATAATGATAAAAACAATATTTACATTTATTAATACAATAATTTGATAAAGATAATGTAAAATTTTTTGAATATGTGACTGTTTTTCTTTTTTCTTCTGATAATTCTGCTCTTATTCCTTTTATTTTTTCTCTGATTTTTTTTAGGGATAAATTACTTAAATATTCTATCTTCGATGATTCCATCATAGGTTCTTCCTTATATATTTTAGAATAGCATAATCATTTCGGTTTTTAATATCGATTAATTCGAATCTTTTAGCTTGAATCATCCTTTCAAATCCATCTCCCTCAACCAAACTTTTTGCATCTTCTCCACCTACAATCCATGGAGCAATAGTTAATCGTATCTCATCAATTAAATCATTTACTATAAAACTCCAATTTAAAATTCCCCCGCCTTCCAATAAAATCTTCTTAATACCATTTTCCCATAAAATAGGCATTAATTTTAACAAATTAACCCGTTCACCATGACCAGATTTAATAATTGTTATGTTCTTTTTTGTTTTAAATTCTTTTACTCTTTCATTTGGGACGTTTTCAGTCGTACAAATGATCGTAGGATAGATTTCAGGCATATAATTTATTACCTCAGAATCTATTGAAATTGCCAAATTACTGTCTAAAATAATTCTATAATAACCATTATGATTATAATATTTAATATGTAACTTGGGATTATCTTTTATTATTGTACCCTTTCCTACCATTATCGCATCAACTTCTGTCCTCAATTTATGGACTTCTTTCCAATCATCTTCATCAGATAATTCTGGATCTCCTGATTTTGAAGCAATTTTACCATCAATTGTCATAGCAGCGCTAAGAACTATATATGGTGTCTCAACGTCCATAATTAATATTCCTATTTTTTCTATTTTGAAATTTAATAATCAATTTTTATAAAAATTACATGAAAATATAAATTTTCTTTAAAAGAGAATATTTGGCTGATCTTTTAGTAATTTTAATATGATAAAAAATGTTTAAATTTTATTAATTATCTTTTAAAAACCTGTTCTCCTTTTATATATACTTTTTTTATATTTTCTGGTTTACATCTTTGAACAATTAAAGGATAGATAAGGTTATAATCCATTTCAGTGGAATAGAAATTAATATCACTTAGATCAATTATGAAAAATTCTGCAGATTTACCTTTTTCAATAGAACCCATGGTTTTATCAAGTTTGAAATTTCTTGCAGCATTAATAGTTACCATCTTCAACAGATCTATTGCTGTTAATTTGATATTTTTATTATTTTTATTTAGAATATTAAAGATATTGTATAAATATCTCATTTCTTCAAATAAATCTGGTGAATTTGTCATTAAATTATCAGTTCCTAATGAAATTGGTAATTCTAATTTCAGAGTTTCAATGATTGGAGGAAATCCAAGTCCAAAATAGCTATTATTGATTGGACAAAAAACTAATGATAAATCATTTGATTTAATCCGTTGTAAATCATCTTTGATCAATTGCGTCCCATGAATGATTACATCAACTAGTTTATCTGAAATAAGATTCGTAATTAAATTTTCTTCCCTCCTTTTTTCGGCACAATGGCAGGCTATTAATTTATCACTTTTCTCTTTAAGTTTTCTTAAGCGTTCTAGATTGTCTTGATTAATTCTATTATAATTTGGTAATCCTATACCATCAGATAAATTAAAAACACCCCTTATATCTTCAGTTGCCTCAAATCGTCCATAAATCTGATAATTAATAGGAAGATCTATCAAAGCTTCCTTTAATAAATTAATACCCTCAATACCTCTTTCTCTAAAATCCATAAAACAAGTAATTCCATTTGACAACATTTCTTTAACTGCATTTTGAATTCCCATTATTTTGGTTTCTTTTGAAACTCTATCCAATAATCTATGTTTTAAACCAATTGGTGCTGAAACTATTTGTTCTAACTCTTTATTATATCCCATTTCTTTGGCAAAATTATCACCAATATGAGTATGAGAATTAATAAAACCTGGAAGTAATGTTAAATTAGATCTATTTTGTGATATATCTATTTCTTTTTTTGGTTCTTTAAAGGATATATTTGTTATTATTCCATTATCGTCAATTTCTAAATTTATACGCTCTTTAAACTCTAAATCATCGCCAATTAAACCATAAGGACAAGAAATGTTTTTAATAGGTTTTCACTTCTTTTAAAAAATATTTTTTTATTATGGATTAATAATTATAGGTTTAAATTTAAAATTATGAAATTTAGTAAAACCTTTACTATTTATTGATTGTTTTTTATTTTGTTAGGATAGAGATAGGGAAATAAAAAAGTAATTCACCTATTAAAATTAGATTTGTACTAAAAATTATTTTGATAATGGTTAATGGAGAAATATTAAAAAATAAAATGGATTCTTCCTTTTTTAACATAGAATATTAAAAATAGAACTATTCCATAGTGATTTAAATTCATCAATTTAAAAAAGATCTTCAAGATTCAGATTCTGATTTTACATTGCCTATTGATAAAGTTGGTATTGTAAATGTTGAGAAAAAAGTTGAAATTGTTCAAGAACATAAGAAATTCTCTTTTTATCCAAAAATCTCAGCTTTAATCTCACTTCCAAGTTCTCAAAGAGGAATCCACATGTCTCGTAGCTCAGAAACAATTGAAGAGGTTATTAATGAAGTTATCTTTAAACCAACACCTACTATCGAAAGAGTTGGAGACCAAATTACAAAAAAATTATTACAACGACACCCTTACACGTCAAAAGTGGAAGTTAAGTTAGAAGGAAAGATTATTGTTCAATTAAGAGAAAATAATTACGGAAATATTCAAAAATCTTATGATGTTAGTTCATATACATTTGCTAAGAAAAAAAATATGGGAGAGATTGATTTTAATTATTATATTGGCACAAGCGCTATAGGTATGACAGTATGTCCCTGTGCAAAAGAGATGAGCCAGGAATATGCTGAAGAAGTAATAAAAAATCGAAAAGATATTGAAATTTCAGAGGATGATATCCAGAAAATAATTAATATATTACCCTTTTCATCTCATAATCAAAGATCAAAAGGTACCATTATTTTACAGATAAAGGATTTGGAAAATCATGAAGTGGATATTCTTGAATTAATTGATGTTATAGAAGAAAGTATGTCCGGTAGAATACAATCTGTTTTAAAAAGGCCTGAGGAAGCAGAATTAGTTAGAGGAGCACATTTAAAACCTCTTTTTTCTGAGGATGTTATTAGAGGAATGGCTAAAAATTTCATTAAAAAGGATTTCCCTCATTTAGAAAATAATTTTAAAGTTAAATTTAAAATAGAAAGTTATGAGTCTATTCATCCTCATAATGTATATGCTGAAATGAAAACGACTATAGGAGAATTAAGAAAAAATTTAAAAAATGAATAATTTTTGAGAGATAAATTCCAAGAAAATATAATAAGCACTTTTAATGAACGAAATTATAGCTATAGAAGGAGATTATGTAAAATCTAAAAAAAGTTCTTTATTTTTTGATGTTAAAGGGGTTCAACACCCAAAAGACAGGACAATTTGTTTTGTACGATTTGTACCTTCTCTTGATGGAGATAGGATAATTAATGGTGTAAATTACAAAAAAATATACGATCTTCAAGAACGGTATACTTTTCTTAAAAATAAATATCCAGAATATCTTTTTTATTCTAAACAGTTTGATATGGAATTGCAGGGAATTAAAAATGAAGAAATTGAAGAAATCTTTTCCCCAAGAAGTTATTATAGAAAATTACAGAGTGAAAAATTGACAACTTCTAATGAATTAAGAGCATTAAATCTCTGTGAACTATTTATTGAAAAGGGAGAGATTCCTAAAGACTCAATTGGAATAACAGGATCTCAAATGGTAGGATTAAATAAAGAAGATTCTGATATAGATTTAGTAATATATGGTACACAAGTTGGAATTAACTTTCAAGAAAAAATCGAAGAACTATTTTTAACTTCAAAATTCTGTAGGGAATATACATTTGATGAGTTTAAATTGCATTATAAATTGAGAGCAAAGGGATCTAAGATTGCTTTTGATGATTTTTTAAAATATGAAAAAAGAAAACTCCATCAGGGAAAATTTCATGGTATAGATTTTTTTATAAGATATATCAAAAATCCTGAAGATTGGGAAGAGAGTTATTATGAATGCCAATATAAGAATTATGGTAGAATTAAATTAAAAGCAAGAATTATTGATGCTAAAGACTCGATTTTTACTCCCTGTAATTATAAAATTGAAGTTATTGATATTCAAGAAAAAAATAAATGGCTGAAAAAAATAAATACTATAGATATAAAAGAAATTAAGTCCTTTAGGGGAAGATTTTGTGAACAAGCCAAAGAAGGAGAATTAATTTACGCTGAAGGTAAAATTGAAAAAGTCTTAATTAAAAATAAACAAATTTACTACAGAGTTATAATAGGAAACACAAAGACCGATAAAATGTTATTACTTTAATTAATTCCTTCAAGAATTTATAATAATTTTAATATTGATGTTATAATCTAGATTTTATTGCTTAAATGTATTATTTTAGTTCATTTGGTTAATATAAAATCTTTTTTAGATTTGTTGTTATTAGATTTTTATTTAATTGTGTATAAATATATTATGTATACAGGTTATATTATATATATAACAAAGCATTTATGTATATGGGAAACTATAATATAATTAAAACACAAAAAATATAATTATAATGAGGTGATAATAAAAAGGTAATGCTTTGAAAAAAAGATTAGAATGGACTGGACATTTAATAATTTTCTCCAATAATATAAAAAATAAAAAAATGAGGTGATAAAATAAGGATAGTATATTAAATATTGTATGAAAATCTGCGTAATAAGATAAGTACTTCATATGACCATAAACTTACAATAATTTATTTTTATTAACTTTTTTTCTGCATTGAAATTGTGTAAATTTGAACCTTTAAAACCTTATATAATATAAAAATCTCAATAAATAATATAAATGGAGGTGTTTTAGTGGAAAAATTTATAGATTTTGATAAAACTAAAGGAGTTTTTTACGACAATATATGGCTAAATGATGAAAAAATTGCTATTAAAATACCATTTTGTCAAACAGATATAAATAAGGAAAAACCTCTCAGAGGTATAAAAATTGAAGAATTTAATTTAAGAAATTCATATTTAATGCATTACTAATGTTTTTTTTTTAATTATTAATAATCATTAAGATTTTATCTACTCTATCTTTGAGTTAAATAAGTAATAATAATCTATATATAATATATATTTCTTAGAGAATATATAGATTAAATTTTTATAATACTAAACTATAATTAAATTAAGTACATCAGATTAGCTACTTATAATATAAGTAGAAAATCTAGAAGTGACAAACAACCCTCTTTAAAAAAGAAAATGCAATAGATGATGTCGGACGAATGTTAACGCTTTGGTAAGATATCTTATTGCTACTTTAAAAAACTCCTTTTTATAATTCCATGATTAGAATATATCTTTCATTAAACATAAAATAATAACACTTTTATTATATCCTTAATTAAAATAAAATATATTAGTTGAAATTTAATTGATTTAAGATTTTTCTTAAATTGACTATATATTATACAATCTATAATATATTGTGTTGGTAGAAATCTTAAATTAACCTTTAACTATCATATAAATTAAAAAGAATAATAATATCATTAAATTTAATAAAAATTAATTAGAAAAAATGAAGAAATTGAGTAAATTTATCGATTTTGATAGTAAAGTAAGTATTGTCTATGACAATCTATATTTAAATGATGAAAAGATAGTCATAAAAATACCTCTTAACAAAAAAGTTAAAAAAAAAGTTAAAATAGATGTATTTGATTTAACAAAATATACGTATCTAGTTTCTTATGATTAAGAATTCTTTTTTTATTTTATTATCATTTAAAGTCATATTTTTGAAAATTTATACTTAAATAAATTTAAAATAGTTAAATCACCTTATCAAACATTTCTATATATCAATTTAATAGTCCTTTAACAATATTGGTATTAAAGTTTTTATTATATTACATTTTTTTATAACTGTTATAAAATGGATACATACAATGCTGATTTACATATACATAGTCCTCATTCTATAGCTGTTTCTAAAAGTCTTAATTTAGATACAATTTATGAGACAAGTAATAAAAAAGGATTAAATATATTAGGAACAGGTGATATTCTACAACCAGAATGGCTTAAGTATATGGAATCTAATTTAAAAATTGAGAAGGATGGGATATATTCTTATAAAGATATATATTTCATTTTGCAAACAGAAATTGAAGATCAAGAAACAATACACGAGCTTATTTTTTTCCCAGATTTTAACTCAGTCAGAGAAATTCAAGGTAAATTAAAACCTTATTCCAAGAATTTGTTAGATAATTGGGGTGGTAGACCAAGAGTAAATCTATCTCCTGCTGAATTGACTGAGATTATTATCGATTCTGGAGGACTTATTGGGCCTGCTCATGCTTTTACTCCTTTTAGAGCCATTTTTAGACAAGGTAAATTTAAAAACTTAAGGGATTGTTATCAAGATGCCTTGAAAAAAATACACTTTATTGAACTAGGATTATCTGCTAATACAGAATTAGCAGATAGATTAGACTCCTTAAATAATGTTAGCTTTCTTAGTAATAGTGATGCTCATTCTCAAGAACCATCATCTCTTGGACGAGAATTTAATAGATTTAATATAGATGAACCCTCTTTTGAAGAAATTTTATTAGCATTAAATAGAAAAGATGGAAGAAATATAACATTGAATGTTGGGTTACATCCTAAACTTGGGAAATATTATAACATGTTTTGTGGAAAATGTCGAAGGAGAATCCTTTTTAAAAATACTAAAAAGAATTCAAGTTTAAAATTTAGTCAATATTCTATAACAGATAATTTTATTATTTTTTATGAAGATAATCCAGAAGTGTCTAGAAAGGAATATATTCAAAATGTTGATAGAAATAAAATGATTTGTTTAGCTTGTAAAGAAAAATTAGGAAAAAACCATAAAATAAAATTAGGTGTTAGTGAAAGAATTGATACAATCTCTAAATATGATGAACCAAAACATCCTAACCATAGACCTCCTTATATTAATGCAATTCCATTATTAGATATAATAAGAGCTATTAAAGGGATTAAAAGTAAAAATAGTACAACTATTTTAAAAATCTATGATGAAATCATAGAAAAATTAGGAAAAGAATTTGAAATTTTTTTAGATATCCCTCTTGAACAAATAAAAAATTATAATGAACATATTGGATCTGTTATTGAAGCTTTTCGAAATAACAGTATTAAATATACTCCTGGAGGGGGGGGTACTTATGGAGATATTAAAATTAATATTGAATAATTCTAAAATTAATATTAAAAAAAACATACCATCTATTTTCAATTTTAAACAAATATTAATAATTCTTCTATTCTTAATGATGAGACCATTAAAATGAATAAAATTGTACTCATTTTATTTCAAATAATACTATCAGCGATGTTTTACTAAGTGATTTGTGGCATCAGTTCGAATACCTTTATCCCATCAGTAGAAATAGCTTTTAGGAATGCTTTTTCCATATATCTTTATTGCATGTGCTTCTCTCTATACAAAGATTGTTAGTTTGCCTCCCTAACTATGATAACTCGTTAGAGTAACATTGAGTGGAAGTAGGTGTGGTGTTTCACCACATCTATTGTATGTCATTAAGGTTTATAAATATACTATGATAGATTATATTAGCTTTTTTATAGATATAACGCTTATAGAATGAAGAATTTCTGATTTATCAAAACTATCGAATTTTATAAAATAATGCCATCAAATGATCTAAACTTTAATTAATATATTCATTTTTATTTATGATATAAAAATTAATCTTTTTTTTTTAAATTAGATTTAATTTTTTAAAAATCCATAATTATCCCTATAGTGAATTTACTAGTGTATCATCAAATAGATTTAAGTATTGAAATACAATTTCTTGTCTATTTAATAGTGGTTATTTTGGGGATTCAATTATCTTTTTTTTTTATGTATAGATACTATAGAATAAAAGATATTCATCTGCCACTTAATAAAGTCTTATTAGTTTTTGGATCTTTTATTTTTTTAATTATACTTGGCCCCTTATTCGTTCAAATCTCCAGAAATTTCATAGAACCTGGATTATTTGATGAAATTATTTATAGATTTGGTTGGATGCTTACGATTGGTGCAACTATTGTTCCATCTTTTTATATATCAAAAAGGGAATTTTCTGTTATTTTAAATTCAAATATTGCAAAAATTCTATTAATTTTAGGTTTTATTCCCTTGATTTTATTAACTTTCATAAATTCAACACAATCTCTTATTTTTCTCATATCTCTTTCGTTTTCTATCTTAAATGGATTATATATAATTAGGTTTATGATAATTCTAATAAAGAAATCAGTTGGTAAAATAAAAAAGAAATTTAAATTATTTTTTTTAGGAGCAATGGTTAGTATACCTTCATTAATTTATGCTTTATTTGTAGCTTTACAGATTCTTCCTCCAATAATAACTGAAATCATTTATTTTATTGGAGTTGCAGAATTATTAACAGGCTTCATAATTATATACTTTTCTGTCTATGATTTTCCCCCTTTTTATGAATTTGAATGGAAAAAAAGCCTAAAAAGATTATTTATTATTGAAAATATCATGAAAGAATGTTTATTATATTATAATTTTGAAACAAAAGATGATGATCAAACAAAAAATATAAATCATTTAAGAAATGATTACATAAATGAAATAGATAAAATAATCCCCGGAGGTATAGTTGGGATAGAACAAATTATATCTACAATTACAGGAACTTTGAATGAAAAAATTAATACAATCAAAGGAAAAGATTCCGTTCTTCTATTAAAACAAGGAAAAGAATTTAAAAATATTACTTATATATTGGTAATTAAAAAAGAATTAGAGAGTTTGAACCATTTTATAAACGTAATAAGAGGTCAATTTGAATCAATTTTTAAGGAAATTCTATTAAATTTACATAAATTAAAAGAAGATAAAGGCATTCTATTTAGTAGTTTTAATCTTATTATAAATAAATTATTATAAAAAATAATGATAATAATGTATTCTGTTGAACATCCTATTATTTCTCAATTAAGATATCCGTTATTATCTCTAGAATGGATTTTATTTGTAATTGCATTGGAATTGGGGGTTTTTTTTTTAATTAAATATAGAAAACATTTTAAAATTCTCAAAAAAACTCAAGAATTTGGTTATTTTTTATTATTTTTCTGTTATGGATTAATGATATTTTTTTATATAATATCGGATTTCTATTGTTCAGAACAATTTAGATTTATTTTTCTTAATATAGGTGATATTTCAATGATTACAGGAGCATTATTATTCGCTTTTTTTTTAGAAAAACACAGAAAATATATCTTGAAGAAGTATCTCTTTACAATATTATTTTTGATAATAACTGTTATATATATAATTCTAAATATAAATAGATCTAATTATACAATTATTATTTCTTTATTAATCTGGGCATCTTTTACATTATTTCTATTAGTACATATTATTGGATTAGTTTATAGAATGAAACATATTGAAAATCGTATTATAGAAATTATAAAGTTCATTCCTTCTATGCTTTTATTATTGATTGGAAAAGCCCTATCACTTGATTCAATCACAAAATATTATGGTCTAGAACTTAGATTATTAGGAGATTTTTTACAGATATTAAGTCTTTGCTTAATATTTATTTTTTTTTACAAACATCCATCTATTTTTGAATTTGATTGGCAAAAAATAATTGAAGATATCTATATTTTAAATAGAAATGGTGCTAGTTTATTTCATAAATCCTTTCTCAATAAATCCCATATTTTAGATGATTCCTTGGTATCTGGTGCTATATCTTCAGTCAATATAATGTTAAAAGAACTAACTCAATCAACAGAAAAAGGAATCTCAATTATCAGGAAAAAAGGTATGATTATTTATTTATTTACAAGTCAATATATAATTGGTGTTTTAATCGCTAAAGATGAGATGAACCCTCTAATTTTTTACTTAAAAAAACTTATAATAAAAATCGAAATGATTTATATGAATATTTTTGAATATTGGAATGGAAGATTAAAGATATTTGAACCAATTGAATTTATAATTGATGAAATATTCCCTAAATGAAATCTATTCATACTAATAGATAATAATTTTGATAAAAATAAGAAATACACTGATTAATTTTTAAAATAATAATTACAATTGGAATTCCAATTCAAGCTTTAATAAGTCACCACATTTATCACAAACAATCCAATCGAATATTTTCAAACTTACAACCATCATCTCTATGTCTTTACGGTAAAATTGATTTCTAAAAGCCTTTTTATATTCACATTTAGGACAACTGATAATTGCTCTGACCTGAATTGGAGTAGCTTCTTGATTTAATTCTCTTTTAGACGACCCTAAACCCGAATGAAAATTATCAATTTCCATTTAATACAAACACCCCAATTCTATTATTAATATTTTAATAATGACTTATATAATTATGTTTTCTCACTCTTCTCACGTGAAATATGGACTTATTGAAGTGAGGTTTTTGTTAAACCTTTTTACTTTATATTTTTATAGTCCCCTATTTTTAACCTTTTTTTCCTCTTAGTTAGTTAATACTCAGAAACATTTTAATATATTACTGTAAATTCTTTAGTTGATTAGACAAAAAGTATCATATTCTTTCTATTGTTGTTGGTAATATCTAAAACGAATTCAATATTTTATTGATACATTATGGTTAATAAATTACTTTTATAGGTTTTCCTTTTACCATTTTTATTTTTAAATTCTTTTATTTAGAATTATATCTCCTTTTGATAAATCAGTTTAATATCAATGTGATATCATTTTATACATCTACTAATTAAAAGTAAATATAGTGTTAATTCAGAGTAATACTCAAATATTATTAAAAAAGCGTAAAGAAAAGTTTTACATATAAAATTCATTCTCATAAACTATAAATTTTACTAAGTACTATGAAATTCAAGTATAGATTATTTAAAATGATGAAAACCTAATGAATAAGCTTGAAACAATTCTAAATCCGTCTGAGTCTCTTATTTTTTTAGCAGGTGCAGGTATTTCAATGGAATTACCCAGTGGTCTTCCTTCAGCACAAGAATTTGTAAAGACTTTAGTTAACATATGTGCACCCTCTGAGGAAATAGATAAAATTCTTAAATAAGAAGCATTGAGATATGAAGGATTTATAGAAGAAATTCAAAAAATCATTGACAAAGATCTTTCATTTTTAGATTATCTTGAAATTAAGAAAGAGCCTAACATCATCCATTATTTTCTTGCTAAACATGTATTGAATCATGATGATGTGATAACTACAAATTTTGATTATTTAATTGAGAGGGCTTTGATGAATTCTTTACCCTCAAATAAGATTAATTTAATTAATCCAATCATTACTAAAGACCAATATCTAAAACTGAATAAGGTAGAAAGTATTTATAATGATAAGCAATTTTTTCTATTTAAAGTTCATGGTTCAAAAAAAAACATCATCTCAAACCAAGGGACATCTGAATCATTAATTACCACACTTTCATCATTAGGGAAGGATCGAGAAGAAGGAGATACATTCACAATCGAACCCTATAAAAAACCGATAATCTCCAGAATATTAAAGGATCGTGTTTTGGTAGTTTTGGGGTATTCAGG
Organism: uncultured archaeon; assembly: GCA_964525635.1. Lineage (GTDB taxonomy): Archaea > Asgardarchaeota > Lokiarchaeia > Sigyniarchaeales > SOKP01 > JAFGOA01. The sequence goes on along the minus strand of CAZGJX010000016.1, from coordinate 23,291 downwards.
TAGTGATGATTTTGACATTGCTCCCTTCCTAATGGAAATCCCCTCCTATAAAAAGATTGTTTGGATAGAGCATGATCCCCAAAAGACTTCCCCTGAACTCACAGAAATCTTTCAAGTTGAAGTGGAGCAAAAGGATTCAAAAATAAGCTCTCAATCTAAACAAGAGAGATTCTTGATTGAACTCAAGAAAAAGCATGGTATTGAAATATACATGATAAAGACTCATACAGCACATTTTGTCTCAGAACAATTATGGTCTCATATATTTGATCCTGCATCTAAACCAATGATCAAAAATAATGTTCCGAAAGATGATATACTTTTTAATGAATGGATAACCTCTCTAAAAAATTATACAAATATTGATGAAATTACTAAATATAAGTTTGCAGGATATGTGTACAATGGATTAAGTGAATGGAATGATTCAATTCGAGTATGGCAAAAAGGATTGGATCTTGCCAAATTAGAAAAGAATGAAAAAGAAGAAGCTGAGCTAATGACGGATATTGCGGGAATTCATATTGAAGATATAAAAAATGAAAAAGCAATGGAACTACTCTTGTCAGCTTATAAACTATATGATAGACTAGGGGATGATAAGGGTAAATCCACCTGTTTAAATAATATCGGATTAATATATTCGAAAAAAGCAGATTATACTAATGCGATTAAAAACTATGAGAAATCATTAGAACTTAGTAATAAACAAAATGATTTAGAACGTATGAGTGCGCCATTAATGAATTTAGGCGTTTTATATAGCAGAATGGGTGACAATGATAAAGCCATAGAGTATTACCAAAAACTGATGTCAATCGTGAAGCAAACGGGAAAATTAAATTATAAGGCAGAAGCTCTCATGAATATAGGAACTATTAAGTATTATCTTGCTGAATACAAGAACGCTCCTAAGCTTTTTGAAGAAGCTTTGCAGATCGATAGATTAATAGGATCTTTGCCCGAACAAGCAGTACGATTGAATTATATAGGTCTTACCTTCCAGCAATTAGATGATCCTGATCGAGCTTATGAACATTTTCTTGAAGGTCTTCAAATAGCTAGAGATATTGGAGATCTTGAAAGTCAAGCAAGTCTATTGCATATGATTGGTAACTTTCATAACGCTCAGGATGATGATGAAAACGCCCTAAAATCTTGGGAAGATGCATTACAAATCTGTAATGACTATAAAATCCTTCCAAGAAAATCAACCTTACAAAATACATTTGGATCTTTTTACTATAACAAGGAGATGTATGAAGAAGCATTAAAATACTTTAGTTTATCATTGAAAACAGCACAAGAAATCGGAGATAAAAGTTATATTGCTGAGATTCTTAAAAGTATTGCTGTTGTTTCTTTTTCAATGAAAGATTATGAAACAGCATGCAACAAATATAGAGAAATCATTAAAATTACTGATGAATTGGGAGATCTGGAAAAGAAAGCAACCTATTTAAGAGATTTGAGCACAGTTTATCATAAAATGACAAATAATATTGAAGATTCAATTAAAATGCTACAAAAATCTAAGGATCTATATGAAAAAATAGGAAACACCCAATTAGCAAATAAAGTTGACAAAGATATTGAGTATCTACGAAATCAAATATGATTCCCCTGATTATTTTAGAAAAAGAACCAAAGCATATGTTTGGTATTAACATTGAGATATTGGGTATTACCAATTTAATGCTTAGTAGGGATCAAAAAAGATCCTTCAGAAATTAAAGTGAGATGGGATTGATTTTTTTTTACAATAATATTCTCATATTACATTCAAATATTATTTGAATATAACTCTGGTATTATATACTATAATCATAAAAAAGGGTATTTGTTGATTAAAGTGTTTCAGACGGATAAAGATATGAAATTACTTCCCAATATGTTGCAAATTAATTCTTCTGTGAGATCAAGATTTAAACAGGTGGCCCAAATGAACAATCAAATGAGGTATACAAATGGTAAATATGATAATGATGATTATTTGTCTGATTTATTAGATGTTATTAAGATCAGATCCAAAATTGTAGGAGTCGGTGGGGCGGGTAATAATACAGTATCTAGACTTCAGGAAATAGATTTAGAAGGTGCTAAAACTTTGAATGTCAATACGGATGCCCATGATTTATATTATTCTAATTCTGATAATAAAATATTAATTGGTAAAGAAACATGTAATGGATTAGGGTCTGGAAATAGTCCCTTTATTGGTGCTGAGGCTGCTGAAGAGGATATGAAAAGATTAAGGAACGGATTAAAATCTGATATCGTATTTATAACTTGTGGATTGGGGGGTGGTACTGGTACTGGGGCCGCTCCTATAATAGCAAGAGAAGCTAAAAAAAATGGTTCTATTGTTGTTTCATTCTGTTCAATTCCTTTTAGTTCAGAAGGTAATGAAAGAAGATCTAGAGCTCAAATTGGACTTAATCAATTAGCGAATTTCTCAGATACTATGATAACCTTTCCAAATAACAATCTAGTAAAAATAATTCCGAAAGTTCCTCTTATAACAGGATTTAAAATAATGGATGAAATAATAATTCGAAGTATTAGAGAAGTTGTAAGCTTAATCAATAGTTGTGGATTAATTAATATAGATTTTGCTGATGTTAAAAAAATATTTGAAAAAACAAGTAAATATCCTTCTGGATTTATTGGAATAACTGAATCATTAGGTGATAAATCTGATGTTATAACCAAATCTAAATTAGCCATCCACAATCCATTATTAGAGTTGGATGCTAATAAAATTGATAAATGCTTGGTTTCTATTTCTGGAAATCACCATCTTACCTTATCTATAATGGATAGTATAGTATCAACTATTTCTAATGAAATTCCTTCTAATGCTCAACTAAAAGTAGGAAATGCAGTGGATCCCAAATTAGGTTCTAAAATTAGAATAATGGTTCTTGGGAGAGGACCTGTTTCTCCATATGTACGTGCGGCTATTGATGATGATGAAGATTTATTTATGAAATTAATGTCCTAAGATATAAAAATAAAAAAAAATCCAACTTCTCTCACTATTAATTATAGAATTTGTCGTAGGTTCTTCTTATATAATTATTAAGACACATAGAGACATAATTTTTAGATTATATTAAAAATCTAAAATCATAATAATTTTAGGAAAAGCTGTATTAAATTCATTATTAGTTAAAAGAAGCAATAATCGAAACATTATGCTCACTAATCAACATATAACTCAACTTAAAGACTGTACTACAGATAAAGAATTAAAAAAACACTTTAAAAAAATAGCATCACAAAATCCAGATATATATTTTCCCACTAAAGAACTTAGAGTTTTAGGATATATGAGAAAAGAATGTATTTCTTGTGGTACATCTTTTTGGACCGTACATAAAGATCGTAAATTATGCGGGGATCCAATGTGTTCTGGTGGATTTCAAATTACTATAGACAATCCTTCTAGTATTAAATTATCATATATAGAAGTATGGAAAAAGATTGTGGAAATATTGGAGCCAAGGGGGTATGTCCCTATTAAAAGGTATCCATGCGTAGCGAGATGGAATCCTACCACGGAATTTACTATAGCTTCAATATCAGCATTTCAACCATATGTAATTGCTGGAGAAGAAGAGCCTCCAGCAAAAAAATTATTAATCCCTCAATTTTGCTTAAGGTTTAATGATATTGAAAACGTAGGATTGACGGGATCACATGCATGTGGCTTTGTTATGATTGGGCAGCATACCTTTGTTTCACCAAAAGAGTGGAATCAAGGAGAACTTTTTATGGATATGCATGATTTTATCACTAAGGGAGTAGGATTATCTAAAGAGGAGATAACAATTCACGAAGATTCCTGGGCAGGTGGAGGATCTTTTGGATGTAGCCTTGAATTTTTTAGTAGAGGTGTTGAATTATTTAATCAAGTTTATACTATGTTTGAACAAACATCCTCTGGACCACGAGAATTAAAATTAAAAGTTCTTGATATGGGATTAGGACAAGAGCGTGTAGCATGGTTTTCACAAGGAACACCTAATATGTATGAAGCTGTTTTTCCTCAAGTTCTTTCCAAATTAAGAATAATTGCTGAAATTGATTTAGATCTAGAATTATATAATAAATTTTCTCGATATTCTGCTTATTTAAATACTGATGAAGTAGATGATATGGATGCAGCATGGCAACGTGTTGCTTATGAATTAGGAATTCAAGTTGAGATTCTACATAAAAAAATTTTACCTATGACTGGACTTTATTCTATTGCTGAACATGCTCGAAGTCTTCTATTTGCAATTCATGATGGTAAATTACCCTCTAATGTTGGAGGGGGTTACAATTTAAGAGTAATCTTCCGGCGTGCTATTGGATTTATTGATAAATTTAACTGGGATATTGATATGGCTGATGTATGTGAATGGCATGCTGAAGAGTTAAGAGAATTATTTCCTGAGGTATCTGAAAATTTAGATGAGATTAGAGAAATACTTAATGTTGAGAAAAAAAAATATTATTCTACAAAAGAAAAAGCTACAAAAATATTAGATAAAGTATTAAAAAAAGGAGATATTGATACAGAATTATTAATTGAAATGTATGATTCTAATGGAATTAGTCCTGATATGATTAAAGAAGCTGCTAAAAAACATAATATTCAAATAAAAATTCCTGACAACTTTTATAATCTAGTAGTAGAGAGACATGAAAAATTAGAACAAATAAATGCAATTGAGATAAAAACAGAACTTAATTTAGAGGGTGTTCAAGAAACAAAACCACTTTTTTATAATGATTATACTATTATAAAAAATGAAGCTAAAGTACTCAAGATTATTGATAATAAGGTTATTGTAGATGAATCAGTTGCTTATCCCACCTCTGGTGGTCAATTACATGACGTTGGAACCGTTAATGCCCAAAAATTTAAAGAAGTTTATAAACAAGGTAATTATATTATCCATTTATTAGATGAAAAACCATCCTTTAAAGAAGGAGATAAAGTTATAATTGAGGTAGATAAATCATGGAGAGACCAATTATCTCAACATCATACTGCCACTCATATTGTAAACGCTGCTGCTCGTATAATCTTAGGTAACCATATAAATCAGGCAGGTGCTAAAAAAACCCTTAAAAACTCTCATTTAGATATTACACATTTTAAACAACTGAATAAAGAAGATATAAAAAAGATTGAGGAAAAAGCAAATGAAATTGTGGATGCAGGAATAGATTTAAATCTAAAATTTATGCCTCGTTCTGAAGCAGAACAAGAATATGGAATGGAGATATATCAAGGTGGAGCTGTTCCTGGAAAAAATATAAGAATTGTGGAAATACCTAATATAGATATTGAAGCGTGTGGAGGTACTCATTTAAATAATACAAAAGAGGCGGGTAAGATTCATATTCTAAAATCTCAGAAGATACAAGATGGTGTTGTTAGGTTAACTTTCACAGCAGGAAAAGCTACACAACAAATAAAAAACAGAAATAAACATATTATCAAAGAACTTGAATCATTTTTGAATTTAGATTCAATTAGAATAGTAGGTAGAGTAAAAGAATTATTAAGAAAATGGAAGAATATTAAAAAAGCACTAGCTTCGGGAAAAGTGAACAAGAATGATTTAATTCTAAATTCTTCTGAAGAATTTATGGGAAATATATTATATACTCTTTCCGAAATATTAAATTGCAAATATGGGGAAATCTTACAGAAAATTAAGAGATTATATGATGAATGGAATGAATCAAAAGAAAAGTTAAACCAAATTAAAAATATCCTTGATAAGAGTAATATAATAAAGTTAATATCAAAATCTGATTTATATAATGGATATAAATTAATAATTGAATCTTTTACTGAACTTACCCAAGAAGATTTGAAAAATATAAATCAAACTATTTTAAAAATAGAAAAAAATGCAATATCAGTTTTAATTAATCAAACTGAAAAGGGATTTTTAATTATGGGAATGATGGGAAATAAACCAGCAGAAAAATTAGAATTAAATCTTGGAAATCTTATAAAAAATTGTGTTAATAATTTTAAAGGGAAAGGTGGAGGACCAAAAGATTTTGGACAAGGATTTATCGAAAGGAATAATATAAATATTGAAGATATTATTAACTATATAAAAAAACAATTATTCATTTAAAATGCCAAAACCAGAGACACCTCTTTTAACTGTAGATGCGGTTATACTATATAAAGATGAAAGTATAATACTAATCCGCAGAAAAAATCCTCCTTTTGAAGGAGCGTATGCTCTCCCGGGAGGATTTGTTGATATAGGTGAAAGGGTAGAATATGCCTGTCTTAGAGAGGTTAAGGAAGAAACAAATTTAGATGTAAAAATCATAGAATTAATTGGAGTTTTTTCTGATCCAAATCGAGATCCACGAGCACATACAGTTAGTATTGCTTTTTTATGTGAACCAAAAAATTATAAGAATAAACCTAAAGCTATGGATGATGCAAAAGGTCTAAATATAATTCCTTTTAATAAAATATCAAACCTAAATTTAGCTTTTGATCATAAAAAGATATTAAAAGAAGCAGGTTTTATTGATTAATCATATTTAGAAAGATCTTTTTTTTTTATAATATTTCTTATAGCAGGAACAACACAAAATACCAAATTTTATATTATTTTGATATAAGTTAAGAAGTTTCTGGGTTTTTTTTTGTATTTCAATAAAATTCTCTCTTAATTTTAAGAGATCTGGTTCTTTACTAAAATAAAATTCTTTTAAAGTATGTATATGGTTTTTATTTTTGCATATTGGACATGTTGAATAAATTTCAGTAAATTTCTTAAACTCTTTTTCTTCAGTTGGAAAAATTAAAGAAAAATCAGTGATATTGTTTACAAGTTCATAATTCAATTTCAAAATTAAGAATTTGTAAAAGTCTCTTTTCTCTTTTTTATTTATAAACTGGCCAGATGAGATAGTGAAATAATCATTAATATCATTTCTATTTAATAATTCATCAATCTCTTTTTCATTAACCTCATTTTGTTTGAAATTTGATTGATATATCAATATTATTATTGGTATCTTTTTCATCAATGATTTAATGGTTTCTATCCAATATACAACATCTTCTAATGATTTTGAGTCAGATCTATCGAGACATAATAAAGCTCCACGAGCTCCATAACAAAAAGATGATGCCATAAATTCAAATCGTTCTTCCTTATTTAATGACCAAAAGATAAATAGATAAGAATCTCCATTATTAGTCATACATTCAATTGGTTTTATTGAAATACCAATGTGGAAAAAATCATGTTTCTCAAACTCTGAATTTTGTAAAAATGGAATATCATCAAGTTTTTTTACACCACCAATCAAAACCTTATATTTATATGTACTTGACATCTCATTTTTCACCCCGGAATTTGAAAAATAAAGAAATCTTTCTAAAATATATAAAACTCTCTATTAAAAAATAATACGTTATTCAAGTATTTAAAAAATTCTATTTAATCTCAAAAGTGTTTCCATAATGATCTTTAATAAAAAGATAATATGAGTTTTTATCTTTTCTTGGTACTTTGATGATTTTATAACCCAATGTATTTGCTTTATTTATAAAGGTGTCTCTATCTTCAATAGTAAAACATAAATGAGTTAAAGTATCTTGAGATGTACTATCATCTTCAGTTATAAAAACTTCTGCTGATAAATTTGAATTTTCATAACGTATAATTTTCTGTTCTTTTTCAATTCCAAAAAATTCATTCATTAAATCAGAAGAGACATTAAAACTGCGTACTTTAGTTAAACCCAGTAAATTAATGAAAAATGAATCACTATCTTCTTCTGAATTTGTAGCAATAGCAAAATGGTCTAATTTCATTTTTAATCATAACTCTAATTCATTAAGTATTACACTTAATTTATAAATATTAATTGAAGATAATTTAAAAAAAAAATCTTTACGATATTATAATCAATTCTTTATATTCCACTAACCTTTCAATATTAAAAGTATTATTTTCCATCTCAATTTAGAAGATATAAAACATTATATCATAAATTTTTTTATATAGATTTTTTAATTTCACTTTGTTACCATTTACATTTTTATTATACTTGGTTATTTTCTAATATAAAACTAATTCAATGATTTAATATGAAATCTAAAACAAAAAATAGAAAAAATCATAATTCATGGATTTTAATAACAATTTTATTAATAAGTTCAATTAGTATTTTTGGGATGTTCTTTATTAGAGGTAATCAGAATAATTTAAATAATCCTAATATTACACATTTAATAACTTCTGATAGAATGTTTCCAAAGATCGATCGATATCTAGAACCAGATTATCTCTCGTTTAAGCAATCAATGATTCCTGAAACTTTACCATCATGTGATCCAGACATATCAGACCAGCTTGATATGCAATTAAGTAATATTTCACCTTATAATTTATTAGTACCTCATACCTCAACGTCCGAAGATCAATCATCTTTGGGATCAGATATGATAATGTCAACTTCCATTGCAGAGTTGTTCCATACTACGCCTAGAGAGGAATGGATGTCGACTTATTATCAATTTATAGTCCAATTTTCCTCAATAGATGTGATGAATACATTTATATTATGTGATAGTAATTCTGAGATAGATCGGTGTCAGACCATTCCTTTTGCAATCATTAATACAAATTTGGAATCTATTAAGACACTTCAAGGGTCATCGGATGTCATTACAGTATTTTTAGATAGTACTTATGAAATAAAACCCCTTTCAATCGATGGACTAGAAGGAGCTGCCTCTGCATATTCTTCCGATAGTAGTGTAAATTCTTTCGAAGCAGATGATGAGGGTTTTTTTACTTTTCCGACTTATCCAATCTATCAAAGGATCGGTGCGCAAACTTTACACGATTTGGGAATAACAGGAGAAGGAACTACCATTGCAATTTTAGATTCGGGTATTAGCCCAAATCATCCAGATCTAGATGATATGGATAATGATCCGAATACTAACGATCCAAAAATTATCAAATTTGCCTCGTTTATTAATGGAAATAATGGTGAGGTGACAACGGATCAAATTGATCCAAATCCTTATCATGGGACGGGTGTAGCAGGGATAGCAGCAGCTAACGGAAGCTTTATGGGAGTAGCTCCTGGTGCCTCAATTTTGAGTGCACGGATAACTGATGGAAATTGGATTAGTAGCTTTAGTTCTGTTCTAAGAGCCATCGATTGGGCAACCGTCGAAAATGCGGATGTGATCTCATTATCTATCAAATTTAAAACTCGCTTTTCTAACGAATATATGCAATTAATAAACGCAGCTATGAATCTAGCATGGGAAAACGGCGTGATCTGTGTAGTAGCAGCTGGAAATGATGGTCCAACTCCACATACAATTCCTAGATTAAATCTTGGCTCACGAATGCTCACTGTTGGGGGAAGTGATTATTACGATCTACCAGTGTTTTTTTCCTCACGAGGTCCTACAATTAACGGTGTTCTTGGTCCAGATATAGTCGCTCCCGCAGCTGAAGTATTAGGGACATGTGCTGATGATGGGTATTGGTCTATGTCTGGTACCTCTTTATCCACTCCTATAGTTTCGGGTGTGATGGCTCTCTTGAAGTCAGCTTATCCAACTATGGATATTGACTTAATTCGTGCGGCTATACTTACTACAGCGACAGATCTAGGACGACCATATGTCGAACAAGGGAATGGAATGGTGAATGCAACTGCCGCTTATGAATTTCTAGCAACATTAGATACGGTCTATGCAAGTCCTGGCATTTCTGCCGATGATCCTCTTAAATTAAGCCCTGGTGAAAAATACGAGTATATCCTAGATATCTTTCTAAATCAATCATTTAACTCGCTAAATTTAGAGGTTTCTTCCGAGCTCTCATCGTATGTTACCACAACTATTCAGAATACAGACTTATATGGCTGGATTCGAGCAACAATCGCTATTACTATGTCTAATTCGGCACTTAATGGATATATTAGAATTAAAGATGGAATGACTAGCTATTATGAAGTTCCTTTAGTCATTGAACTTGATCAAAGTGGGAATGATGCTAACTCTGGAACTGATGCTGGAGAATCCTTATGTGGCGCTCTCCACTTGTCTTTGGATCAATCCATCCAAGGTGAAGTTATCAATTTTGAAAAAGATCTGTATAGCTTCACAGTTGTGGCAGGACATGCCTATACGATTATTCTCTCGGAATTGTCTGATGATTTAGATCTAGTCTTAACCGATATAAATGGAATGGAATTAGTGGCTAGCAAACGAATAGGTACTAAAAATGAAGATATCTTGGTTGTAGCTCCATTTTCCACACAATATTTCATTGAAGTCACTTTGGACAATGATCTTACAACTTGGCAGGAATATTCGGACATAATCTCGTATGAACTCGTAGTGTCGGAGACAATCGCGCCTCCAGGGATCTATGAAACTATTTATGCTGAATTATCAGATTTTAGAGATTTTGACGTGGATTTTAACTCTATAACCTTTTATTTGGATCTCAATGTCTACAAAGCTTCCGAATTCATTATTGCTGGCGAGATTTCTCAAGTCCGTAATGATTATCAAATTGGTAAATACGTTATTAACCATTATGTTATCTGGGAATTCTTTGAAGAAGGAACTCATAGACTTCAAATCAAGGTTTATGCAGATGAATTTAATAGTTTTCCGTTCACCGGCGAGTTTATTATGAATGAAATTAGTTTAGAGCAAGCCTATGAGAAAGACTGCTATAGAAGGAAACTAGAATATCATATTGATGATTTTCGGACTCCTTTTTTGTCAAGTGATGATTTTAATACTCCTCTTTGTCAACTAGTTTCTACTGAGATATCTTCGATTAATGTTGACTCACAAGGTTTACCTGAGTTACTTCAAATCAATTGCACAATCGATTTCCAAGAATCTGATGCATACGAAATAGAGTATCATATACGAAATTCAATGTTTTCAGAATGGCAGATTTCTAATTATGATTGGTATGGGATTAATAAGCAAGTAATTAGCACTGAAGTTTTAACACCAGGAATATATGAAGTCTCTGGGACATTCGCAGCACTAGCATTTTTTAATTATCCTCAATTGGTTCTCGGAGGCTTGGTTATTTCTAAAGAAGGAGGTGGGGAAACAAGGATACCATTATACCAATTAATTTCTGAGGATGTCAAATCAGAATTCGATCCACTCATAGATTTTTCAATTAGTGATCGTGCTGTTGATCAGGATAACAATGGTAATAATGATACAATCGAACTGATTGTTTCAGTAACTGCCAAACAACAATTAAATGGACAATTTACTACGTATACTCCATTCAGTCAAGTATCCTGTATTGCTATTCCTTATGAAACAGAATCAACAGCGGAAGATCTTATCTTTGAGGAAGGTACTAATAACTATATTATCAGCTGTGATGCACGTCGATTTGCTGCCAGACAATTAGAAGCTCCCTATATCTTCAATTTTATTGGAATAACCATTTATGAGTATTCATTTTTTCATAAGATCCATTATTTAACGGAATACTATGATATTACTACGTTTGATCTTCCATCAGCTTATATAGATTCGGATTCCATCAGCTTAGAGATATTTAGTAATGAAACTGATAGCGGATATCTCTTGGAAATGGATGTAATAGCAACAGAATATCTTGATAGTTGTTTAAATATCGATTTGATCCATTATGGTGTAGATCCTTCTGAAAAACAATTTGATCATACATTTGGAGACTTAGAAGTCGTTAGCACATTAGAAGAAGGAACCAATCATTTTGAGATCTTCGTTGATGGCCAAGAGCTAGTCGAGAGTGGATTTCAAGGCAATATTGAAGTTGTTTCGATAAATCTAACACGAATTGATCTTGGAATCTCTGAAACGCTGGACTTCATTCCACATGCCACTTTACTTGAGGATAACGATGATACCACCATAAATAATGTTCCACCAAATAGGTCCATAAACCCTAGCCCAGCAGATGGAGCAACGGATGTTACTACATCACCCGATTTAAGTGTTGAGGTGAGCGATCCCAATGGAGATACTTTAACAGTACGTTTTTATGATGCTTCAAACGATAATATAATAGATGTAGTATATAGTGTTCCAAATGGATCAATTGCATCAATCAACTGGCAAAATCTTGAAAGTGGAAGAGAATACAGATGGTATGTTATAGTAGATGATGGTATTGATCAGAGACAATCTGAAACATGGTCATTTAGAACAGTTGGTGAACAACCTCTTATATTAGGTGATGTTAATAATGATGGATTCATTGATATTGTTGATGCATTACTCACTGCTCAATATTTTGTTGGACTTAATCCAAATAATTTCCATCTCGAAGTAGCAGATGTTAATGCAAATGGATCAATTGATATTGTTGATGCTTTACTTATTGCTCAATATTTTGTCGGACTAATTAATGAATTTCCTGCTAACCTTTAAAGTAAAATTTTATTTTCTTTTTTTTTCTTTTCAATTGAGGGAATTTTCAAGTTTATATAATTGACCAAAAATTAAAAATCTCCAAATTTACCCCAACGGAATTCCTAATTATTCCTAATCGAATTTCGTCGTATTTAAAATAATGATCTAAATTGATCAAAATAGCAATATTTTTATCAAAAAGGAATAAAAACTCGATTTTTATCAAAAAAATAATCTCTCTAATTCAATGACATAAAAGAATTTGGGATAATTAGGAACTTAGTCGGTTTTAAATTAGAAATATTTTGATTTCAGTCAAATTTAAAAAATTAAAAATACCCTCAATTAGTTCTCAATTCAAATTTTAGAGGTATAGACATTTCAAAAAAAAAATTTTGATAGAGAGTTTAATGCTGATGAGATACATGAAGTATTGTTTAATTCTGCTCTATTGAGTGAATCTTATGTCTTATATTCCACTAATCTTCGTTAAAAATTTTGGAGTATCGCAGTCGATTCCTTTAATTCTAGCAATTTCTAAAGTTAACAATTGAATTGCTAATATCATAATAAGAGGTTGTAAATCTTTTATTGTATTGGGTACTGGAATTCCAATATCAATTGGTATTGGTATTTCGCTAACATCTTCGGATTCAAAAACACCTAAAATAGTTGCTTTTCTTTCTTTAATTCTTTTTAATAAGTCCATTAGATTTTTTTTTCTTTGGTCTTCTTCATGAGGAATAATTGCTAGGATCCATGTCCTAGAGTCTGCTAAAGTTATTGGACCGTGAGGAAATTCTGCTGTTGAATATGCCTGTCCATAAATCCGTGCGCCTTCCTTTAATTTTAATGATGCTTCCATTGCAGTAGCATAATCTGGACCACTTCCTAATATAAAACAGAATTCAGCGAATTTAAAATAAAGTGAATAAGATTTTATTATTTTATGTAAATTTGGCAAAGTATCTTTTATTAATTTGGGAATATTATTCAATTCCTCCATAATTTTATTATATTCATCAATCTCAATTGTGTTTTTTTCTTTTGCAATATTTAATGCAAGTATGGATAAAACAGCAAGTTGATTTATATACGTTTTTGTTGCCAAAATGCTTTTTTCTTCTTCACAATATAATGAGAGACAAAAATCACTTGTTTTAGCTAATTTAGAATTATTATTATTTGTTATAGCAATGGTTAAACAGTTCTTCAAATCTTTTGCTAATTGTATTGATTCTATTGTGTCTTTAGTTTCACCACTTTGAGAAATTGCTATTATACAATCTTCTTCTTGTAAAATTGGTTTTATTAAATATTGAAATTCCATTGAAAACTCACAAGATGTAGGAACTTTCGTAATTCGATTAAACATGTACGAGATAGCAAAACCCGCATGATATGAACTTCCTGCTCCTATGAAATAAATATGTTTAATCCCTTTTTCAATAATCTCTTTAGCAACTTTAATCGTTTCTTCTCTATTATTTATAATACTGGTTAATGTGTTAGGAATTTCATAAATTTCCTTTTCAGTTATACTGCCATACTCTTTAATTCCGATATTTTTATTATTGTTATTTTCCATTTTTCATTTTACTAAAAAATTATTCAAAAACTAATAAGAATTATTTGTCTTAATAGATTATATGCATTAATTATACAAATTGAAAATGCAATAAATATTTTTATATAGAATAACAATATGAATTTTATTGACTCAGAACAGTATTATCACACAAAATTATTCCAAAAAAAGGATTTTATAATTACAAAAGGAAAAGGAGCATGTTTATATGATGATAAAGGAAATGAATTTATCGATTGCGTTGCTGGACATGCTGTATTAAATATTGGACATTCCCACCCAAAATATATTAAAGCCGTAAAAGAACAATTGGATAAATTGGTTATGATACCACCAAGTTTTCCTATTGAAGTAAGATATAAATTGTTAAAAAAGTTAGCAGAAATCACACCTAAACCTTTAAATCAGTCTTTTCTTTCTAATAGCGGGACAGAATCTGTTGAAGCTGCTATAAAACTAGCCTTAGCGGCAAATCGAGATAAAAAATCTCCTGAAATAATAGCTTTTAAAAGAGCTTTCCATGGAAGATCCCTTGGGTCATTAAGTTTAACTTTTAACATACATTATCGCAAACCTTTTTTAGCTTGGTTATCCCCTAATGTCAAATTTGCATCTTTTGGAGATATAAATTCCGTTAAGGAGCTAATTAATAAAAATACAATCGCAATAATTATTGAATTATTCCAAGGAGAAAGTGGTGTTTATCCCGCTCCATATGAGTTCATAAGAGAATTAAGAGAATTATGTGATGAACATAATATAATTTTAATTGATGATGAAGTACAAACTGGTTTTGGAAGGACAGGTAAAATGTTTGCTTTTGAACATTATGATATTATCCCTGATATAATGTGTATGGCAAAAGCAATCGCTGGAGGTTTACCTATGGGGGCAACGATTTCTTCAGAGGATTTATATGATAAAATGAAAATTGGAGAACATTTTACTACTTATGGTGGAAATCCTCTTGTATGTGCCGCTGCAAATATAACTATTGAAATTATTGAAAAAGAAAATCTGGTAGAAAATTCTGCAATTCAAGGAAAAAAGATAATAGATAATTTAAATAAAATATCTGAAGATCAAAATAAGCTTATTCGAGAGGTAAGAGGAAAAGGCTTGATGATAGGTGTTGATTATAGAACAAAAGTGGATAAACTGATTAAAAAAGCCCAAGAAAGGTATATTCTATTATTGAACTCTGGATTATCTACAATAAGAATATTACCCCCTCTTGTAATTAATGATGTTCAAATTGGTAAAGTTTTAGAAGTTATGAATAAACTTACATAAACATTAATATATTACTTCTTTTCTATTTAACAATATGTTATTATTTTAATAATTGAATTAATATTAATTTGAATTATTATTATTTTTAATCTATAAATTAATTATTAAGGTTCCTTGTTAAATGACAGAACTCTCGAAAAAAGATTTTTTACAAAGACTTTTAGATATAGTAAAAAAATTATCAAGTATAGCGAAGGCTCAAACATTTAGATTTCAACAAAAGTGGAATGATTTTCTTAATGAAGTTGAAATTAAACCACACTTAGTTAGAGAAATCTCTATAGAAGAAGAAAAATTTCTGAATAATATTGATTATCGAATTAATTCTTTAAAAAATGTTTCTCAAACTGTTATTGATGGATTTTATTGTATAAAAACTTTAATAGAGGCATTGTATAAATATTATTTTAATTCAAATACATTTAAACAAAAATATTCTGAAAAAGATCAATTAAACATAAAATATATTGTTGCAAAAGAAATTTTAGGAAATTTAATCCAATATAACAAGCTAGATCATGAAATAGTTCCCTTAAAATATAATATAATTGCTCGAAATTACACTTTATTAAAATTGAAAGGTCAATATGATAAAGATATACTAGATAATATGAATAAAATTTTTGATAATCAATTAGAACTGAAAAAAATCCAGAACATTATGGAGGAAATTAGGGGAGATGGGCTTATTTCTATAGAACAAAAAAATGGAAACTATTTTTATAAGTTAAAGAACGAACTTAAACTTAGTGAGGATGGAGAAAAGAATTATAATCAATATATCTCTCAAATAATTATATGGCCTACAAATTTTTGGCGTAGTTTTTATAATATTAGAGAATTAAATATAACTCCTGGTCCAGATGTAGAATACCATGATCTACTTCAAAAAATATTATCAAGATCAGCAACTCAAGGATTTGGTCCTACTGACTTTGTATTTAAGAATTTAATTAAATATTATGAAAAGATAAAGCAGGAATCAAGTTAAATTCGAAATTTTAAAAATAAGATTTATTTATTAAAAAAAATCTTTTATTTTCTTAATACTAATATTATATTCTTCTAATAATGGAATTAGATGCTTTTTATCTGCGGAATTAACACCTTTCCAATCAATAACAAAATAATCTACTTTTTCTAAACATTTTTTAACCATCTGATTAATTAAATTGGCATCCAAGTGAGGAATAAAATATTTAGGACATATATGAGAGATAGCTATATTTGTCTTTGAGATTAACTTTTGAAATTGAGGAGCATAATGAGTTCCGCCAAAACCAATGCCTATTTTCTGAGATTTGTCCTTTTTAAGTGATGTATATTTTATCAATGTCTCTATTATAGCATTAGCTATAGTAATACCTGCATAATTGTCATTCCATTCTTTTTGGTTACTTCCAAGCTCCATAAATATCAAGGGTTTATTAAGGGAAGTTGGTCCATGATGAGAAACTTCCATATCAAGAGAAAAATCGGATATTTTATTATTTTTAACACTCTCTTGAATAGCAATATATCCTGCTTTAACTAAAAGAGCACTAGCAATAGATAGACTCTTAGGTGATCCTCCATATTCTATATCATCATTCCAAACACCAGTTGTATGTACAAGAAATGAGGGACGTTCTGTTTTTGAAGCATGCCTACTAGCAAATATGAGAAAATCGGGACTTAATATATTTGGATCAAGCTTTAATTCATTAAGATAGATTAGTCGGTTTTGTGTTATTCCCAAAAATACTTCATTTTCTTTTAAAAATTGTTCCTTTTCTATATTAACTTTTTCTATATTTGCCAATCTAAGTAATTCATTATCCTCCCAATTAACATTAGTAATTTTGAAATGATATAAATCTGATTTGATAAGTTTATCTTTTATATTCAATGAGGCTTGATCTTCTGTTGAAGTAATTATCAGGAATTGAGTCATTTAGAAATACACTTCACTAAGAAATATATAATTTGGGATATTACTAATTTAAACTAAAAAATACAAATATATTATTCTATTAAGTTTTAAAAGTATTACCGAAAAATAAAATTATTATTTTAATAGTATTATAATCAATATATTGAGTATAATAGATATTTAGAAATTAATTTTTATATGAATAAAACCAAATTATGTTAATAAAGTAAAGATATTATGACAGAGACTCTTCCTTTAATAATAATTGCATTTATATTTGGAATAACTTTTTTTATATCTCACTATTATGAACATAAGCACCATATCTTTCCTACATCTCTTATTGCAGGAATTTCAGTCACATATTTTTTTTTAGTAGTTCTTCCTGAAATCTCTGAACGATTACCTGAATATCCACTAGGTCTAACTCTCTTTGAATATTTATTTGTTCTAATAGGTTTTGTATTTATACATGTAAGTGAGAAATTTATTTTTCAAAAAGTTGAAAGTAAATCCCAAGAAAAATTAAGAAAATTAATCAGAATGGAGAATAACTTAGAATCAGTTGAAGATAATATTGAAAATATTATTAACAGAGAATTAATGCATGAAGAATTAGATAAATATGCTCTTAAAGACTTATCAAGAGTAATAACTGATTTACATGAACAAGGTAAATCAATACAATTTCAAATAGAACAATTAAAAGTTAAAATTCATGATCATATAAATGAAGATATTGAAGGTTTAAGATTTTTCACAAATTTTACATATCATTTCCTTGTAGGAATAATCTTAATTAGTCTAATATTAGTTGAACTCATTCCTGCAATCTTATTCTATATTTTTGCTTTCTTTAGAGCAATTTTATCTAATAGATCCCTTGGAAAATATGTTATATTCACAGATTTAGACATTGAAATCGATTATGAAGAGACAAAGATAAGAAAAATATTACTTTCATCTGCAGCATTATTAGGTATATTAATAGGTTTAAACTTAGATCTTTTTTTAGATATTAATTTTGAATTGTTGTATATTTTATTCTCATTTATATCTGGTGTTATTTTATATACCATTGTTCGAGAAATTATGCCAGAAAAAGAAAAAGGCAATCCCTTGTTTTTTCTTTTGGGTATAATTGGATCTTTAATCATAATTTTAATTCTTAACACTTTCCATCTTCTTGTTTTAATAAATATTTGATTAATTTCTCAAATGCTAAGTCCACATTCAATCCCGTTTTAGAGGAAGTTTTCACATAATCTGTAAGTCCCATTTTTTCTTGAGCTTTTTTTGCTAAAATATCACCTACCATTGAGAATTCTTCTAAATCACACTTAGCCGCAATAAGTAAAATAGGTATTTTTTCTTTTTCTGGGTTATTTTCCCTAACAATTTTTACCCATTTTCCTAAATTTACAAAACTTCTCATGTTGGTTATATCAAATAATAAAATTGCTCCACTTGCTCCCCGTAAATATTTATCCACCATGAAGAAAAACCTCTCCTGCCCAGAGATATCCCATAGATTAAGCTGACATAAGGTATCCTCGATTTTTACCTCTTTTACAAGAAATTCAACTCCAATAGTCATAGTAGTCGTGTCGATGAAGTTCCCTTTTACATAACGATGTAATAAAGTTGTTTTGCCAACACCTCCATCACCAATCGTTATTAATTTAAGTGCAATTTGATTCATATTACATCAAAACTATAATATAATGAGTTTATTTTTGATTAAAATACAGATTTATGATTTATTTAAGTTGAACTATCAATAGGAAAAAGATTTTATTCTTTTATAAAATCTTTTATATTTTAGTTTTTTAATAATAATATTTAAAATTTATAAATTAAAATAATTGACAATATTCATATTTTATTATAGTATATTTCCCATTGAAAATTTTTTTAACAATAAAAATTAAGTTTATTAAGATATAAAAAAATGATTAACATGGACATGAAAAAAAAAAGTTTTAATGAATTATTAGGTATTGATAATGATGATAAAAAAATCATTGAAATGATTGAGAGAAATCCAGATATAACTCATAGTGAAATTGCAAAAGAGATCGAGAAATCTCAACCTGCTGTGGGTGCAAGAATTATTAAATTAGAAAGAAAACATCTATTAACTAAGCAAGTTGGTTTTAATATTAAAGAAGTAGATATAAAGACAGCAATCGTATTTGCTTCTACTAAAGATGTTGATGATATTGTTGAAAAAATAGAGGATTGTCCTTTTATCAACCATACATTTAAGATCTCGGGGGATTATAATCTTCTATTTTTTATTTCAGCAGCAGATCTTCAGACAATTGAACGTTTGGTAGATATATGTTTTCGTAAAGATCCTAATATTTTATCAGTTAAAACTAATATTTTAATTGATAGTATTCATGATTTTGTTATTCCTATTGATTTCCAAATTGAAGATTTTGACAAATATTCTGACTATTGTGGACCCAATTGTAATTTAACACATGAAACACCTAAATTTAAGTTTAAAGGAATAACTCAAAATGAAAAAGAGGACCAAAAAGAATAGTTCTCTTAGATTATTTTTAAATTTTAAAACTATTATTTAAGATTTATCTGATTCCTTGCTTTTCTCCATTTACATTTAGGACCACAACCATCTTCCAATGTTGGATTATGATCTTCTGAGTCAAAATCAATAGGAAGGATAAAATCTTTCGCAATTTCTGTTATGATTTCCATTGATACTTTTTGTATGTTGTCTTGATTTCTAAAATGATAATTTACAATATTATCAAGTTTATGCAATTTTGAGCTTGCAAGCAATATGCATATATTATGATCACCACTTAATCTGAAAGCATTCAGCATAAATGGACAAAATTTTGCCATTTCAAGTACCTCTTCAGGATTTTTTGTATTCAATTCAACTGTAGCAAGATGTAAATCAACAAGCTTGAAATTAATTCCTGGTTGAAATTGTAGAATTCCACTTTTTTCTAGTTTTTTAATTCTCATACCTACGGTTGGTTGGCTTCTCTCTATTTTTTCAGCGATTTCTGTATGTGTCATATCTGGAGATTCTTGTACTAATCTTATTATCTGTTTATCAATATCATCTAATTTCAGTTTTTCACTAATCATAATTAATACTTTTTTATTTTTTAGAAAACTAATTCTATAAATAATTATTTTAATTTATATTTTATAAATCAAAAGGAATTTTTTAATCAATTAAAATTGCTTTTTTTTTACACATGGTCGTACATAAATAACATTTTATGCAAAAATCCTCCCTTTCTCTATATACTATACATCTTGGAATTGATTCTTTATTTATAATTTTATATATTCCTCTGAAACATGCAGCCTCACATGAAAAATCTTTACAATTTTTACATTTACTTGTGTCTATATGGTGAAATTTATAATCTTTAATTGAATTATTATTTGTATTTTTTCCCATTATTTTAAAAAACTTTGTATTATTTTTGAAACTTTCATTTAATAATTAAAATCATTATATTTTTATCTTAATTATTTATTTAATCTTTTGTAAAGTACATGTTTCAATATATCATTCCGTTTTTAATCAAAATTGTATGGTTTTATGAATTATCCAAAATTTCACTTATTTAAACTCTCAGATCTTAAAAGGGGAGTATTTATAAATAGACAAAATAGGTTTGTAGGTACATTAAAATACAATGAGAAAATTGAGTTTGCACATATTCATGACCCTGGGAGACTGAAAGAATTATTATTAAAAGGAGTAGAAGTACTTTTCACAAAATCTAAAGGAAAACTTAAATACTATATAAAAGCAGTTAAAAAAGAAAATGAATGGATATTAATAGATTCAGCTCTTCATTCAAAAATAGCATTACAGATCATTAAAATATTACCCGAATTTTCAGATATCAAGATAATTAAAAAAGAAGTTCCTTTGGGCAATAGCAGAATCGATTTTTTATTAGATAATATACCTTTAGAAGTAAAGGGATGCTCATTAGTTAAGAACAAATTAGCTCTTTTTCCTGATGCTCCTACTGAACGGGGAAAACGCCATGTTGAGGAAATCATCAAACATAATGGGATTCTTTTATTTTTAATTTTCCGTAAAGCAAGTAGATTTTCTCCTAATAATGACACTGATCCCAAATTTGCGGAGAAATTATCGGAAGCGAGAAAAAAGGGGATTCCAATTATTCCTTTACAGATTCATTTTGATGGTGAGAATATCTTCTATATGGGAAAAATAGAATTAGCTGATTTTTAAATATTACTTATCTTCGATTTTTATCCCTAATTTTATCAATTTATCTCTAATCGTATCGCTGAGGGCATATAATTTTATTCTTCTTAGTTCATCTCTAGTATCTCTAATAATATCTAATAAATTATTTATGACCTCATCCTTTTCATCTGATTGTTCAAACATAATCTTTTTTAAATTTAATTCTAATTTTGGAAAGATACCAAATATTTCATCTAATTCTTTAATAAGTGTAAAAAACCTCTCTTTAAATTCTTTTGTAATATCAAGGTTCTTTTCTAAAATATATTGATTAATCTTTCGGATTAATGTTAAGATTGTAGCTATTGCTATTGGTGTATTAAAATCATTATCCATTGCTTTTAATATTTTATTTTTACTATTTTTAATTTCAAATATTAAATTTTTAATGTGTTCTGAATCAGTATCCACTACTTTTTGCTCATAAATTCTTTGTATCGTAGATATTATCTTATTATAATTTCTCTTTGCTTGTTTTATATTTTCTGATGTGTAATTTATCGAATGGCGATAATGACTTGAAATTAAAAAAAATCTGATAACCATTGGACTATATTTTTTTAGAATATCAGAGACTAAAAAGAAATTACCAAGACTTTTTGACATTTTTTCATCATTAACATTAACAAAACCATTATGTAAAAAATAATTAGCAAATTGTTTTTCTCCGGTATATGCAGTTGATTGTGCTATTTCATTTTTATGATGAGGGGATTTTAGGTCTAATCCTCCGCCATGAATATCAATAACATTTCCCAATAATTTAATAGCCATAGAAGAACATTCTATATGCCATCCGGGTCTTCCTCTTCCCCATGGGCTTTCCCAATAAGGTTCCCCCTTTTTCCATTTTTTCCATAAAACAAAATCTTTCTCATTATATTTATCTCCAAAAAGGGGATTTTCATTTAAAGGAATACCGTAAGTTTCATTTTCATCTTGATTTATGTTCTGAAATAAGGTATCATACCCCTTATAAGTTGATACTGCAAAATAGACTGAACCACTACTTTCATATGCATTACCTCTTTCGATTAAATTCTCTATAACCTCTATCATAAAATCTATAATTTCTGTAGCTTTAGGTGTTTGATAATTCGATTTTATGTTTAATACTTCCATAATATCTTCATACTCTTCAATATATATTTCACTGAGAGATTTATAGTCAATACCAGTTTGATTTGCTCTTTTTATTATTTTATCATCAATATCAGTATAATTTTTTACGAGTTTAACGTTATATCCTTTAAATTCAAGATATCTACGAATAATATCAAAAGTAACTGCTGATTTTGCATGTCCCAAATGTGGTGAATCATACACTGTTGGGCCACAGACATACATAAGTACCTCATTTGGATTTATTGATTTAAATTCTTCCATTTTAAAAGTTAGACTATTATATACGATCATAATTTCATATCTTTAATCAGAATTATTAGAAATTAAGAAGCCAGCGGTGGGAATTGCATAAAATTGAGAAACTCAAATGATTATTTTGCACCCACGATAAATGGCTTTAGGCATCTCAAGTGATTCTTCTGCAGGCCACCTCCTTGACTGCTCGGAAACGCTGGCTTATTATAGAATTTTTAGATATATATAAAATTAGAGTTCGTTATTTAAAAATTTAGGTGTAATTTTTAAAAGATATTTTAGGAATTATATTATCATTGAAAAATATTCTTAGTTATAAAAGTGTGATCAGTAATTAAAAAATGTCACAAAAGTGGAATGAAATTGACAATAAATT
>CAZGJX010000015.1:0-50509 GCA_964525635.1 uncultured archaeon | reverse complement strand
CTTTAGTTAGAGTCAATTACATCTCATTATATAAAATAACTTTGAAAGTCAAGTATTAACAAAAATATCTATTATTTTATTTACTTGTGTGTAATTTTCAATCATGACCCTATGTGAACTATTCTTGATAAAATATGTTCTTGAGTTTTGAAGTAAATTACTCAAATTCTCAATCATCGATTTAGTAATTATCTTATCCTTATTCCCATGAATAATAAGAGTTGGTTGATAGATTTTATGTAAATATATATTTAAATGATGATTTAATGTCATATATTTAAAAGTCGTTCGAACTACTGATTTAGGTAATTTTAATGCATATTTATGAAGCTTATTATATTCTCTTTTTTTTTTTTCATTTGGAATTATTTGATTTATGATATTTCTTAATAATGATTTATAAAAGAATCTAAACAATAAATTCAACCAAAATAATAAAAACTTTAATTTAATTGTTTGAGAAAAAGTTGAACTTGTACTAATTAAGATTAATTTCTTTACTAAATTCAAGTTTTGAATGGTTATATTTAAAGCGATCATACCACCTAAGGAATGTCCTACTAGAATTACTTCATTATATCCAAGTTTTCTGAGAAAATCAGTTATTTGCTTTGTAAAAAAATCAGTTGAATATTTTATTTTTGGTTTATCGGATTCTCCAAATCCAGGTAAATCTACTATTATAATATGTCGTTTTGAATTAAAAAAACAATATTGATAAATCCATTCTTTTAAATTCCCTAACCATCCATGTATAAATAAAAGAGGTATATCTTTTTTATTATTATCAATATAATGAATTTTTAAATTGTTTACAGTTATAAATGGCATGGTTTAGTAAAATGATTTAAAATTTAACTGAATCTAAACTGATAAATAAAATTTTTAATAGGATGTTTAATAAAATTGGTTGGATTCCAATAACATGGTTTAAAACAATCACAATATTTAAATTTAAATTTTCTTATTAGTCTAATTCTCTTTTTGTAGGGCATATTGATGAAATCTTCAAATTGAATATTTGTACTAACATCTTCACATAACATTATAGTTCCATCACTATCAATAGCATAATATAGATCACCAGCATCACAATCCCAATGGTATCTTTTCTCATACCATTTATTCATGTAATGATAATAAATATTTGGTGACCAAATTTGAATACCATGTCTTTTTAAATTCTGAATAGTTTTTCTCAATTTATGCATATCTTCTTTTTTTAACAATAGATCTGGACAAAAACCGCGGTATTTATATGATTCATCAGATAATCTTGATGAATGTACAGGATCTATTGAGAATTTGCATTCTAAATTATTATTAATCTTTATTATTAATGGTACGAGTTCATTTATATTCTCATTAGTTGTTACGATATGTATACTATAATCTATATTATGAGGGTGGGTGTGTTTTTTATTTTGAAGTATTTTAATCAATTCTGGTCGATATTTTTTAGGACTTATTTGCCAGTCTGAAAGAGTATCAATACTTATACCAAGAGTAAAATATCCACATGAAACTAGTTCATCAAGCATGTCATTGTTTAGCAATGAACCATTTGTAACTACATGAGTAAAAATATTCAAATCTATACAATATTTTATTAATTCTCCTAAATCTGATCGAAGGGTTGGTTCACCTCCATATATAGTAATGAATCGACAACCCTCGTAATATATTTGATTTATTATGTTTTTCCACTGATCTAATGATAAATCTACTTTATTTTGATTTTTATTAGAATTGCAATAAGAGCAATTATAATTACATTTTCGAGTGAAAAATAAACTAACAAATACAGGTCCATTTGATAATTTTAAAATTCTCTTTAAATAACTCATCCCTAAACTTCCCAATATTTTAGGTTTATTACTTTTCATAATTTATTTGAGTTCCGCTAGAGAAGATTAAAATATATACAATATTCAATATAATATTGAATTTGAGTATTAAAAAAATTGATTATTTTGAGTCTTGATCCAATATCAATAGTTATCCCAATAAAAAATAGAGGTTTTATTCTATCAAATTTAATAGAGAATTTATTAAAATTAAATTATTCAAATTATGAAATTGTAATTGTAGATGATTGTTCAACCGATAATACAAAAAAAATATTAAATAATTATAAGATTAAGGCAATATTACTTGAAAAATCTGTTGGATCAGCAACAGCTAGAAATATAGGTATAAAAAATGCTAAAAATAATATAATTGCCCTAACGGATTCCGATTGCATCGTTTCAAGGAATTGGTTAAGGGATCTAGTTCCATTTTTAAAAAAATATGACATGGTTGGTGGAAAAGTTATATATTCGGATAAAAAAGAAATGAAATTATATCCATTAAATTTAGATACTCAAAAAATTATAAAAAAAGAATCTCCAGTTAATTTTCTTAACACGAGTAATATGATATTTAAGAAAGATTTATGGAAAGAAACAGGTGGTTTCCTAAATTATAGAATTGAAGATGTAGAATTTTCATGGAGATTGTTAAAAAAAGGTTTTAAATTAATTTATATACCAAGAGGAACTGTTTATCATTATAATAAAAGAAATACCATTCAAAATATTAAAAAATATATGCAATATGGAAAATCATATTCCAAAATTGCATATATTCACAAGATGAGTCAATATTTTCAACCAGAACCTCTATTCAGCAGAAATTCAATTTGGTATTATGTTCAATTTATGATTTTTCCTTTTATTTTAATATTTAGCTTATTATTTTGTAATATATTTTTTTTCAATTCAATATTATACTACTCAATTTTAACTCTTTTAATATGTTCTAATATCTATATAAATTATCGATTTATAAAAAAAGTCGACATTATTAGCAAATTATATAAACTTAGTATACTTTTCAGTATAGTAATTCATTCTTTAATTTTAGCATTAAAAGATGGCGATTCATCGAGAAAAATCAAGTAATATCCAAGTAATTTAAGAGTCTTATTCACTTTTCTCAATCCGTTAACTCGCCTAAGCCACCTCTTTTTCTTGTTAAAAGGTAATTCCATGCCATTACTCGTCTTGAAAACAAGGAAACTGACATATAATGGAATAACTAGGATTTCGATGATTCTATTGTTTTCAGCATAAGTCTCGACTCCTAAATCCTTCCCTACGGTCTCTATAACCTCAGGACGCATCCAAAATTTCAATAATTCGGCAAATCATTTCATAATAGCTGTCTTTTCAATAATATTTTTCTGAATCTGTATTGTAAAATCGATAAGGAATTAGCTATTAAAATATTTGCTGGGAGGTTGGCAAAGACAGCGGTTAAGCAAGTCTGGTAGATTTTCTTAGCCTTTTAGCGGACTGGGCAACAAATTTTCATTAAAAATATTCTTTAAAAATCAAAAAATTTAATATTTATACTTTTTTCGATTTATAATAGATTGAGTTTAAATACTATTGGATATATATTATCATAGATCATATTAATTTAGGGATGGAAATGCTCAAGCAAATCTTTCGTGTGAATGAGTATATAGAAATTCGCCTGTATGACAATGAGATCATAATTTTTGTAGGGG
This sequence comes from uncultured archaeon, assembly GCA_964525635.1. Classification (GTDB taxonomy): domain Archaea; phylum Asgardarchaeota; class Lokiarchaeia; order Sigyniarchaeales; family SOKP01; genus JAFGOA01. The sequence goes on along the minus strand of CAZGJX010000015.1, from coordinate 46,953 downwards.
GTAGCCCATTTAGGCATTGTAAATACCTTCTCTTATCTATTCCCGTTGACGATTTGCACAGATTCGCACATATTGAATCGATCGACGAGGCAACCGAGCTTTTAGACAAGTCTCAGGAGCACGAAGAGACAAAAGAGATAGAAATTCCTCCTGAGGTCGAATTTTGGGGGCATTGCTCGAACTTACAGGCATGGGTTGAGCACGATTATAACCCAAATTTACTTCATAGTAATCTTTCCTTTCCCTTATTGAGGAGACTCATGGAGGTAGGAGAACCGTTAGCGAAGGAGGTCTTAACAGAAGAGGTCAAAAGGCGATATAAGAGCGGTACCCCTTCGACAAGAGAGTTCTTGTATAGGGAGGGATATTTGAAGTTAATCCCTTTTGACGAGTGGTTAACCATGACCATTGATATGGATGATATTAATGTCTTAATCGAGCTATCGGAGGAGATATCTTTTTCCTTGGAGAGTGTAATAGCATCGACGGAAATAGAGAATAAAAGGGTGGTTGAGCTTGACTTATCTAGGTCTGAATTAGAGGAATTTCCGAAATCGGTGTTGAAATTTAAATTTTTGGAGGTGCTTAATCTAAGGAGTAATTGGATTAGGAAAGTTCCATTAAGGATATTTAAACTAAAAAAGCTTAAAATATTAGAATTGGAAAGTAATGAAATCTATTATATTCCATCATCGATTTGTCTATTGGAATCTTTAACGAAATTATTATTAAGTTCTAATAGACTTCGATATCTTCCAAGACAAATTGACAAATTAAGGAATTTAGAAGAATTAAGCTTAGCTGGCAATAGGATTAAAAAGATTCCTGAATCGATCTGTGAAATTATTAAATTACGAGAACTATCCCTTTCTGGAAATAGATTAAAAAAATTACCAGATTGCTTTATAAGACTAAAAAATCTAAATGATTTAAATATATCAGAAAATGAATTTAAAGGGGTACCAGAAGTACTGATAAAGATGAAAAAACTCAAGTTAGACAAAGATGAATTAAATAAATTAATAAATCTTTCACGAGAGCTTTCATTTCCGCTTGAAGAATTATTATTTAAGATTACGATTAAGGATGGCAAAATCATGAAAATTAATTTGGAGAGTCTGGGATTAAAGATTTTCCTATGACATTATTAAAACTTACATCCTTAGAATCTTTAAATTTGAATAATAATCAATTAAGGAAAATCCCTAAGGAGATTAGCTCTCTAAAAAATTTAACAGAATTATGGTTATATCGAAATAAACTTGATATATTTCCAACTGAGTTATTAATTCTTTCCAAATTAAAAATTCTCTATTTAAGGGAGAACAACCTTAAATCTATCCCAAATTCGATAAATCTTCTGACAAAACTAAAGTATTTACAATTAGGAGAAAATCAAATAGAAAGTCTTCCAGAGTCAATATGTGATCTTACTTCATTGGATGCATTATCTATTTATAATAATAAATTAAAGGATTTACCAAAAGGTTTTTATAAATTAAAAAATCTTAGAACTTTACATCTTAAAGGAAATTTATTTATAAAATATCCAGAGTCATTAAGTTTATTTTATTCTCATGAATACCTTTCAATTGATATTAAACCAGAGAACCTAAATTAGCTTATCGATACCACTTCCTCCTAAATTAAACTTTTCAATAAACTTGTCAATTAATATCCGCTCATCTTTAAATAAATGTATTGGCCAGCAATCTTCGTAATTCCACACTATCTTTCCATTTTTTTTATTATCTTGTCTATTCCATATATCTTTCCAAGTATTATAGATGTCTTCACCCGTTGGACTAAGAGCAAATCTACGAGAAAAAGTATGAGATCCCAAACCAGTAATGTATTCATTACCAAACAACTGATTTTGAGAAGCAAACAAGCCGTAATTGTAATTAAGTCTACTTTGTCTATTGCCTTCTCTGATTAACACAATAGAATTGAACGCTACCATATAGAAAGCTATACTTGCGATGAACCTATTAAATTCATCTTTATTTTTAATTTCGCTTCCCTCTTTTTCAATTTTGAATGTTAATGATGTACCTCTCTCTCCAAATAAATCAATAAATTTTTGTCTTGAAGTAGATGGCAAAATATTACGATAAAAGTTCAATTTTAAAAAGTGATTCAGTAGTAGAGCAACCAATATTATAAATAAATTTCTTTATAGCATCAGGTTTTATTCCACGTCGTCTCAATGCTATTAATGTAAATAGTCTTGGGTCATCCCATCCCTTAACAATATTTCTCTCTATTAAATCTTTTATTTTCCTTTTTGAAGTTGGCGCACCCTTCATATTCAATCTTGAAAAGGATGATAGTTTTGGAATCCTTAATTTTAATGATTTTAGAATTGAAAAATAGATCCTATCCCTTAGTTCATATTCCTTAGTTCTGAATGGATGAGTCACTCCACTTGTACTATCTTCTATGCAAGCATACATATCATAAGTAGGCCACACAGAGAATCTATTTTTATGAATTGGATGTGGATTATTTTCCACATCTAATATTCTAAATAGTGTTGGATCTTTATAAGCAGAATTCTGTGAGTTCATGTCTCCTTTAAATCTCAATATCATAGATTGTGGAGTAGAATTTTGCATATCATCCCATTTTCTTAAATTTGTACTTACAGAATTATTTCGACATTGGCATTCTTTTCCTTCATATCGGTTCTTTTTTATATTTGCGTGAGGGCAATCACATATATATGCATGATCTTCTGAGATTAATTGGATCGCATATTTGTAATGATTTAATAAATTGTCTGATGTTCGATATTCCTCATCCCACTTAATACCCAGCCATTTTAAATCTTTTTTCTGGATTTCATAAAATTCAATTTTCTCATTCAAAGGATTTGTATCATCAAACCTTAGAATAAATTTACCATTATAAAATTGTGCATAACTATAATCAATAATGGCAGCTTTCGCATGTCCAAGATGTAGATATCCATTTGGTTCAGGTGGAAATCGAGTCACCACAATTTCGTTATCAATATCCTCCAATGGAGGAAGTGGATATGACCAGCCATCCTTAGTTTCCTTCTCTTTTATAAGAATATCGATAGGAGTCTTTAAGATAGAATTTAATAATTCCTTTTGTTTTTCTAATCCCATTGAATTGACTTTCTCAACTACTTTTTTAATAATTTTAATATACTCATGGATTGATTTTTCTTTTTCATGCAATAATCCCATTAATTTTGAAAGTATATTTTTTTCCCTTGTCTTTCCTCCATAATTTAGGGCATTATCAAGTGCGATTTTGAAAATAAGAGTCTCTAAATCCTTTTCAGACATTTTAGGTAAAGTATTGATTGAAATTTTATTTATTGAGAATAAAAAACTGTTTTATTTAAAGAAAAAAAAATTTTTAATACAAAAAATATTTTAGTTTATAAATCCTTGAAATTGCCAGCTTAGAAATAAGACTATTAAAAGAGTAATACCCGCACCAATAACTGCTATTCTTTCAATTTCAATTATTAATTTATCATATTTATATGGTGGTTCTTTAAATTGAACTGCTAAATTGTAAAATTCTTGTGATAGATATGCTGACACTAGGATCATTATATGGCAAACTATTGCACTGAGTAATGAAATAGGAAATATTTGGTAATTCCATTCTCCATCTTCCCAATTAACGCTTAGTCGAGATTGGTCCCAACTTAAGTAATAAAGGATTATAGCTATAAATGGAAAAATAATTGTAAGATAAGCAAATATTACAGATTTCTTTGTATATAATGCATTTTCCCATTTTATTTTCTTTTTACCTGTAAAGTCTTCTGAGTCTATTTGAGGTTCTTGGGATTCTTGAACTTCATTTCGTTCTTTAATAGTTGGTTCCACCTTATCCTCTTTCTTATGAACATTCCCATTGAGCTCTGTCTTCTGATACGAGCTTTCCTTTTTTTTCCTTTTTCTTTTCATTAAAAATACAGAAATTCCGATTAAAAAAAATATTAGACTAGGTGATATTAAGACTAATAGACAGCCAACACCAAAGAAATCTTCAGGTTGTCCTATGTGCGTACCAACAACTCCTAATCTAATGGTTATTTCAAATGAACCATATGTGTTATCTTTATTTATTACTTGAATATAATGATCTCCCGTTCGAGATGGTTGAAAGACCATAATTTCTTTATATACTCCAGAGCCATCACCATCAATTTTTTTACCAGTGATCATATAAGGTGAATTACCTATTCTAACAACATAGTCCGTTATATCAGGGTCCCATACTTGAATAGTATAGTCTTCTCCTTTTTTTAAATAGATCTTCCAATAGTTTGCTGGTATTATAAAAGAGCTCGTCGTTCCATATGAGGTCTCATCTACTTTCATTTGATTATAAATAGTTAATGGAAATAGCCCTGTTAATAAAAAAGGAATTAATGAAATTATTATGATTAAGAGTATAGATTTATATGTCTTCATTTTGTCTTTATTAATTTTTATTTTATAATATTTTGTTAATATATTGTTATATACTCTTTATTTTATTTAAAAGAAAAATCGAGATTCAGCATAATTTCTTAATTTTTAATTTCACCTTTCATCTACTTCTTGAATTCCCAAGATGTTTAATTCTTTTTTAAGGGTGATTCGAATCCCATTACATAAAATCAGTAAAATAATGCTTTTTAATAATAATTATTGTTCTATTTATTTAAAGAGAAAAGACTTATGTGATTTTTTTGGTTTTAATTTTTTCTTTATAAGTATTAATCTATACTCATCTTTGATTATGTTTGATGAAAGACTTGAAAAGAAAGAGTACCCAATATTAGAATTTGATCCGACAAATACTGGTATGATATCCCCCAACTTTTTCATAGAATATGCAAAGCCTCCCAAATTCTGTATTATTCCCTACTTCTTAGATTTAATCCGATATCTTGAGGGAATTGAAATTTTAAAGGCAATTTCACAGCAGAAATCAAAGGTAACTGATCCCAATATTATATATGAGGGAAAATATTACAACAAAAAATTTGCTGTGATGACTCCTGGATTTACTTCACCTTGGGCAGTTGGGAATCTAGAATATGCGATTGCAATGGGATGCAGAGACTTTATTGTATTTGGCTCATCTGGATGCCTCTTTTGGAAGAATCCAGAGCGTGAAGTTATTGTTCCAAGCTCAGCGATTCGGGACGAGGGAACGTCATATCATTATATAGCACCCAGTCGGGAAGTAGAGCTAAATAAAGACGTTCAGGCAATTGTTAAGAACCACCTTAAAGTTAATAGAATTAAGTTCTCAGAGGGTAAGACATGGACAACCGATGCATTTTATCGAGAGACTATTGCAAGGGTAAATTCGCACAAGTCTGAAGGGGCAATCGCAGTCGAGATGGAAGCCTCAGCCTTAGTTTCCGCTGCTAAATTCAGGCAGGTGAACCTTGGCTATTTTTTGCTTGGGAGTGATTTTTTCGATGGTGATCAATGGATAAAAGGTGAGCATTTCTCAATAGACACCCTTGAGAGGTATTTTTGGCTTGCGGTTGAGATGTGTTTCGATTTAGAAGAGATTGGAGGTGAGCAAATTACACGTAAAAATAGAGAAATTTAACACCCTTAGAAAGCAGGTTGTAGTTATTTTACTTGCTGAACTAAGAGTATATTTTGGAAGTCTTTTTAATATAGATCAGAAGTTAGATATTTCTTCGGCAACCTCCGAGCTGGAGCAATATTTTACCGATAAGCGATTTCACATTTGGGTTGCTAAATTACCAGAGTTAGAGCAAGAGGAAGGAATTATAGGATTTATGGTAATTAAGAATGAGGATGAGGTATCTTGGTTAGAATTAATGTATGTTCGACCTGAATTCAGAAGAAAAGGTATTGGGAAAGCCATGGTGAGAAAAGCAGAGGAGATAGTAAAAAGTTCTGGTCAGAAGACTCTATATTTATGGATTCATCCGCAGAATGATAATGTAATCCATTTCTTAGATAAGTGTGGGTATAATACAATTAATATGGTTGAGTTATGCAAAGATTTTGATGGAAATGGTCAGAATGAGCAAAATAAGACTTTAACAATCAATTCTCATAAGTTTTTATGGAGAAAAAAGAAATAATTGGATTAAAAAATTGCTGAAGACCTATAACATATATATGAAAGATTCCATCAACACAATAAAAAAAAGATTAGACCAATATTAATAAATAAAGACAAAAAAAAAGAAAAATAAAAAAAAACCTTATGTTTAATCCAAGGGGATGGTAATAATTGCCTGAATGCCCTATATGTGGAAAAAAGCTCAAAAATCCAAGCTCACCAAGTCATCTAAATTCACAATTTCACAAAAGTAACATCCCATCTAAGAAAGAACAGGAAGATAAGACACAGCCCATTCCCTCATCAGAGCAGAATGAGGAATTTACATCTCAAGACTTAACACAAATAGAAGAATTAAAGCTTCAGTTAAAAGAAAATATTATAGACGTTGATGGAAATCTAAAAATAAATGAATTGAAGCTCATAGAGGAAAGTGGAGGTGTTGAGAGCACCCTTTTAGAACAATTCCTTAGAGAAGAGGATTATCAAATCGAATTTACGTCAATTGAAGAGCTCATCTCGATTCTCAATAGTTTAATGAATTATTTGCAGGTAGAAGAAATTCTTTCCATACTTCATAAATTTAATAACACTACACTAGATTCACAATTAGAAGACGATTTATCGGAAATAGAACAGCAGATTCTTAGCACTTCTGCCTATACATTTGATATTCTGGTGAAATTCATAGCAAAATCTCTTCCAAAAAAAGCATTTATCAATTTTCTCACTTATTTCAGCGATTTAGAGCAAGTTATTTCCAAATCCTATTATGAAGAAAATGATTCTGAGACCAATCCAACTCTACTCATGATTGAAAATCTCCTTACAGGAGCATTGAAAGGAGAAGATCAAGAGCTTTACAATGATACTGTATATATCATTCAAAACAGCGGATGTTTTTTCGAGCATTTAAGAAAAGAATTAGAGGGAACATTTCGGATTAATAAATATATAACTCTAAAGTTGGTTGGAAACAGAACCAATATCTATGTAAACAATCGACTTTTTAACCAATGCAAATACCTTTTATTGAACATACCCAAGAGCAGAATTCGAGAGTATAGGCAAATTGATTCCATCGATGAGGCTGCGGAACGTCTTGATAGATCAATGGAAGGTCATGAGGGAGTGTTCAGACCGATCTCCCCTGAAGTTGAGTTCTGGGGACATTGCTCAAATTTACAGGCATGGGTTGAGAATGAATATGATACCCGTATTTTACACAGAAATCTCGCCTTTCCCCTCCTTAAGCGGTTGACTGAGGTTGGAGATCCAAAAGCTAAACAGGTATTTAAGTATGAAGTTGTAAAGCGTCTGTCAAGCGGACACCACACGGTAATTAGTTACCTGAGAGCTCAAAAATATTTACAATATTTATCTGGGCAGGAAATTGATGACATTTTCGACGATTTTCCCACTCTGGACCTTCAGAATCTTACCGAATTTACCAAATTAGGAAGTAAAAAAGCAAAAGCAAAGTTAAGGATATATCTTAAGGAGAAAATTGTAGATAGCTCGATTTATCAGATGAGTAGGTATTTATCCAACATTTATATTCCATATTTTTCTAAAGAAGACTTACAATCCATTTTTGATTCGATATCAGAAAAGATAAGAGGCGCAACACTTGAAGATCTTAAACTTTCCATTACCAATACCTTTGCAAAGCAGGGTATTGAAGGGGCAAATGTATTATATCATGAGCTTGTCAAAGATCAAATTAAGCAAAAAAATATTTCTGACCTCTTAAAATCGATTTCAAGAGGAGATTTTACCTATTTTAAGAAAGATGAGATTTTTGAAATTTATGGGGGAATTGAATTTGATGAGAAAAAAATATCAGAATCCCAAATTAACCTCCTTAAACACTTTGTATCCTTTGGAATAGAAGATGCAAAGACAAAATTATCGAAATTATTGATATTATATCTGAAAACAGCAAATATTAGAACAGTAATCTCCTATATGAGAAATAGATATTTCACCTATCTTAGCAAACAGGAAATTAACCAATTTTTCAATAGCTATTACATGGAGAATCATGAAAAATATGATGCCTATACCAAGCTTATAGTTCTTCAATTATTTGAAAGGGAGGGAATTTCAGAAGCAAAAAGCTTATTCAAGCAGGTGCTTTTAACCTCTTCTGAACTTTTGAATATTTTTAATCTCGAACAGATCATGAGAAATAGGTATTTATCATCTCTAACAGATTCAGAAAAACAGCAATTTTTCAAGAAAATCGATTATAATAAGCTGTTTAACGAGAATTTTAATAGAGCAGAGGCAATTATTAGGAATTTAGCTCAACATGGATTTCACAGAAAAGAGGAGCTTATTAGGGAAAAAATTATCGAAATTTTCACAAATCCAACAACCAGTACGCTTCCAAACATTCTTCATAGTAGATATCGCACCTACTACTCTGAAAAAGATTTAGAGCAGATCATCTCTCTTCCCGATTCAGCCTTAGTTGAGGTTTGTTTTACTCTTTTGGCAGGAAAAGATTATAACATACGAAATAAAATCGCAAATTTCCTGAAAAAAATTAGAGCGCTTTCACAAGATATCGTAAGCAATAGGCTTATAACTGCGATAAGAACCGCTTCTGTTAATTCTTTATGCAACTTAATGAGGGCAAAATATATTGATCTCCTTACAGAAGATGAGAAAACGGAGCTTTTAAATGATCCAAGCTGTCATTTACGGGAGTTTATTGTTAGTTATAATGGAAAAGAATATCATGTAGATTCTAACTTAGGTTTAAATTTATCGAGAAAAAGAATAACAGACCTAACACAAGTAAAGGGATTAGAAAGGTTAACTTCTTTAAAGACGCTTGATATTAGGGGAAACAACCTTACAAAAATCGCTGGAATTGGTAATCTCACACATTTGGAGAAACTTCGCCTCAGAGGAAATAACATTCCACAGGAGTTAATTAGCCATCTTGGAGGAGTTGATCGCTATGATAATGCACTCTCCCCCCAAAAATTTGTAGAATACAGCAGAAAAGTTGATAAAGGGGAATTAGAGCATGTTATTGTAAAAAATAAAAAAATAGAAGTATATAGCAATGATCTTGTGTTGAGAAATCTTGGAATAGAGAAGATTGAAGATATTAAGGGACTACTTACGTTAAAGGATCTTAGAATGCTTGACCTTAGCCACAATAATTTAAAAAATATAGTTGGAATTGAAAAATTAATAAATCTAAAAATTTTAAATCTTAACCATAACCAGCTAGAAGATATTAAAGGCATTGAGAGACTGAAAAACTTAGAAGAATTACATCTGTATGGAAACGGAATATTTGAATTAAGTCAGAAGGACAAATTAAAACACTTGGTAATTTTAGATTTAGACACCAGAAGAACTATGAATGATGGTTCCTATCTTCAGTGTTTATTCCAATCCCTAAATATGGAAAATATCAAGGAAATCTGTAGAGAGTATAAAATCTCAGGATATTCACGTTATAACAGGCAAAGGTTATTAGAATATACGATCAACAGGTTATCTAATGAGCAAAAGAGACTACTTATCGCAAATCTTGAATACCAAATTATAACTGAGGGTGTAGAAAGAGCATTTAAAAAGATCAATAATGAGGATAGCGAGTATATCAAATCAATTGAAATTGAGCAAAAAAAAGAGGACAATTTTGATATTAAAATCACCTTTAGTAGGCTAAATTGGGAAACGACCACAAAAATCTCAGTTATAGAGAAGAATATACTCTTTCCAAGAAAGTATTGCGAATGTGTAATCGGTTCAAATCAGGGATTTTGTAGTCATTTCTGGGTTGGATTTATTTTTTGCCTTAAGTCAGGATATCTCTCACTTTCAGATTGGACAATGACACTTATCCCTAAGAACTTTGAAGAACGTTTGAACTTAATCGATATAATTACAACAGAATCAGGAGAAAAACGGCTCATCAATAAAAACTCCGATACCTCTTTCTTGGTAGAGCATCTAAATACCTTAGTCTATGTTCACAGTGCAACCCTCTCTATTTTTGAAAAGCGACAATATACATGGAAGGGGAAGATTATCACATATTATCTTAACCAATTACAGAATGTTGTTATTGACACCTCAGAGATAAAATCGAAAAATGCGAAGAAATTAAAGACTCTACATGTGTATTTTAATGAAAATGCTTATAATCTATATCAATTACAGGAAGGTACAAAAATAAAAGTATCTGGTCAGGTTACCTTTGATTCCTATTCTGGATTTCTTTTGAAAAATATAGCAATATTAGAAGTAGAAAAAGTTAAGGGAGAAAAATCTCAGAAGGCAGACTCTACTATATCCTCAGATTCAGAACAAGCTCAATTAAACCATGAAAGAATTAAAATTGATCTCAATACACTTAAGGATGATTTGGAAGGAGGTTGGTGGCTTCATCTTTCATGCACCGAGTTTATACTGGTTGAGAAAATACCCGTAATTGAGGGGTATCTGGTAAATAAGGATGATATTTTAATTCATAAAGCAATCATTCCAGATGATCGATTCCCATCCATTCGATATCATAAAATTACTGCTCAAGGGACTGAAATTATATCGAATAATACCGTAAAAGATCTTTTGGCAAGAAATGTAATAAATTATTTAAAGAACACAGAAAGAATGCCTCCAAACTGTTCTATTGTAAAAGAGTTCAAGAATGGAAATGTTCAAGTTAATTATTACCCTTCTACCAATCAGCATTTTGCCTTAAAAATTATCAAGAATATGGAGGGTATTGGAAATCCCATTGAATTTCTCAAAAAAGCTCGAAAGACCATTACTTCCCAGCAGGAGTTGGTCATATCTGTACATGCTCCCAATACAGGTGCTCAAAATCAATGGTTTATCGAGAGCCATTCTGATCCCAATAAAAAATATACGGTTACACTCCATTCTACAGGGGCATGGTCATGCACTTGTCCACACCATTTATATCGAGGAGCAATATGCAAACATATTTTTGAAGCGCAGAGACAAGCAAGAGGTTAAGAAATAATGTTTGATTTTTAATTTCAATAAGACTCTTTTATAATATTTATCTCCTTCTGCCCATTTGGATAATGGGTAAGGAGAATTTATAATTAAAAAAAATTCTTTTTAATTATATTATATAATTATTACAATCTATATAAAGCTATCGTATGCTATCATGATCTAGGTCACTTATTCTGTAATATTGGTTTAATATTATTGAGGGAATCAGTCTTCCATTGATTAAACTGAGCTGGATCTTAATGGTGTAAAATTTAATAGTTTTATAGATTAAATTAACCAATAAATCTTAATTGAGAACTTACGGATAAATCCATTTAAAAATTACATAATAATCTAATTCTTACAAATTTAAGACAAAATTCGTAAATTAAGCAAGATTGACCATATAATTAAATAATCAATTTAATACCTAATTCTAATTACTATTTAACAATATAATAGAAGATAATATAATATATTTCTGAGTTAATCCTATATAAAAATTAATTTATCCCCCAACCTCTATTGGCTTCTTCAATTCTTTTATTAATTTCAGCCTCAATAAGTTTAGCTCTCTCTTGGTCTTTTTGGACTATGGAATTTTGGCATAATTCCAAATGATCTTCGAGTCTTGATATCGGAATTGGTATCCCATCAATATACTCATATACAGGTTCATCTAATCTACGCATGAGTGATTTCCATCCGTCCTTTGTTCTCATCGATAATTCTCCCATAATCTCAACTTTTAGTAAATGCATTTTGAATTCTCCAAAATAGGATTTATATTGGTTGGTTTTTCTCCATTTGACTTTCTTTACCATGTATTTCTTCAGGATTTTATTTGTTTTTAAAGCTCCTTCTTTATCAGTTAAAATATCAATATCGTCAGGGATAATCCCAATGTCATGAAATGCTAAACTTGTACTTCCGATAACAACCCATCGAATCTTTGCCTCTTTAAATCTCGATTCAATTTCTTCCAATGCGCATATATGTTCAAAAGAAATTTTTAATTTTCTTTTCCCTATTCTTCTTCTATAAGATATTTTTCTCACGCTTTTGTAGTGTTTAATATACTATTTTTTATATGTATAAAAATGAAAAAAGAGTCTTTGTTTCTCGTTGCATTTTTTATTTAATATTGATTTTCTCTTCTTTTTTAATTTAAAAAAATATTTAGAAGGATTTAAGAAAATTCATTTATTTTGAATTCTGCGTTATATTTATTGGAACTAAGTGCAAGTTTTCCAGATATTTTTTCAAACTCTTTTGAAGTAATAAAAATATCCATATTTTCATGAGTCTGAAATAGGAGCTTGAATTCTATCTTGATTGGTGATTCTTCTTCTTTATTTTTAATTCTTTCTATAAATCGTTGAGATCTTTCCTGATTTCTTCCATAATCAATTATATCTCCTCTTTTATATTTTAATCGATCTTCAATCGATCCATACATTATTTTATCTTCCCTATAGCAATATTTCTTTTCTTCTTCTGACATGATAAATTTCTATTTTTTTTAATAAGAATTATTAGTACAAGTATTTAAAGGAAAATTATAATTAAATTGAAAATCAGACGATTTTGAGATTTTATTTGATATAAATTATTTTTTTCTTTAAATAAGAATGATAATAAAATACAGTATGAATTCAAAAGAAGTTTTATGTGAAATTACTTTCAGAGATTCTCAATCAAATGAAATATATACAATAGTAGGAAAAGTGAGAAAAAAACAAATTTATTCAAACAATGATTCATGGATTTCTATTTCAAATATTATGTTAAAGCATGGAAATTGGAAAAATATCGAGCATACCATTCATAAAGCAAGTATAAACAGTTTAAAGATAAATAAATGCGATATTACCTATACATTTGAAAAGGATTCCCTGCAACTACATCGTATAATTGAAGTTGATTCACTTTTCATTCCTATAGGATAAAGAGTGTTTATATATAGATATTGATTATAATTATTTCTTGAAGGGATAATAAGGTTAAGAATAGGTATAACTAGGATTAGCCAAATAAATTATTTTATTATAATTATTATATTCCCTTTATTAATTTCTTCAAATACGTAAGGAATCTATTAATGCTTCTTTTTTATAAAATAATGTGCCTATATCGAATAAATTTCCTTTTGATTCAGTTCTTACAGAAGATAGCTTCAAATCATCTAGTCATTATTGATGAACAGTTATTTTATTTATTGTAAAGTAAATCTAATACCCTTTCATGAGAGCATCATTATTTTCCTATGAGTTTAAATAGATTTATCATAAATATATAGTATTAAAATGAAGAAAAATAAATCTATGAAAAGAGTGAAATAATAATGGATAATCATATAAAAAAGAAATGCCTCACCCAAGAGGATATTGAGAAAATGATGGCAAACGCACTTGTAGATGCTTTTATCTCATGTCCCTACTGTAATTTCAACGCTTTAGTTCCTAATTATAATAACTGTCCAAATTGTGAAAAAGTAAATCCCCTAAGAGCTTTGGGATATATAACAGAGGAGAGGGATGTAGAAGAATGAATGATTACATAAAAGAGCAAAAGATTAGACTTGCTAAGAAACTCGAAGATGGGATTCAATCTTATGAAAAATATCATGATATCTTAGATATAATCAATACGTTTGGTGTTGAGAAAGACCATTTTTATCGAGAATTTGAAAAATTAGTATCAAAATATTTCTTAACAATTTAGAGGGATTTAAAAAATGAAGCTCATATTCCATGTAGAATTAGATGAAAAAGATCTAATATTTTGTAGTAAAGATAAGTTAGCTTCTAAAAATGCTTTAAAAAGGGAATTAGAATCAACAATGGATCTCTGGTTAATGACACTTGAATCAGGAAGTAAGTGTTATAAATTTATTGAAGATGAGAGGGATAAATACAGAGAGCAATAAATAATAATTATTTAAAACTTAAAAACAAAATAGAGGGATAAAATCTGAACTATCTAATATTAAATCAGGACTTACGGGATGAGGATTCATTAAGAGAGCTGGAATCAAATTCAATTCAGCTCATCCTTACCTCACCCCCCTATTTCAATGTTAGAGATTACCAGAGTCATTCACGATCAAAACGATCATCACTTCAAGATGCTAAGATATATGATAATCTCAACACCCAAGAAAAAACCATTGTAGAATATGAAATATATCTTAAAGAAATGAAAGAGATCTTTTATCGACTAAAACGATTATTGAAAAGTACAAGATATATAATCCTTATAATCTCAGATATAACCTCAAATAAAATTCATTTTCCCCTCTCCTTTCATTTTTTTAATCTCTTATCAGAAATCTACATTTGGCAAGAGACAATAATTTGGGATAAGACTGTTGAGTTTAATGATAAAAAGCATCGGGTACAGAAATACCTATATCAACTATTTAGCTTTTACTATAAGCCTAATTGGACGCATGAGTATATTTTAATTTTCTCAAAATCGACAGAATTAGCACGATCAGATTATAATAAAGATGAATATTTTAATAAGACTGAATTTCTCTATAATTATTCACGTTCTATTTGGCATATTACCCCAATCCCCCCTGATTTACAAGATATTCACCCTGCGAGGTTTCCTTTTGAGATTCCCCATCATATCATCAAGTATTTTTCTAATAGAAAAGATGTTATTTTTGATTGTTTTGCTGGTTTTGGCACTACTTTAATAGAAGCTCTCCGTTTAGGAAGAATAGCGGTTGGAAATGATAAGGAAAAAAAATACTGTAATCTTATGGAGAAAAATATCAAGATCTTTCTGAAAAATCCCAATTATTTTAATAATGAAGTTAAGCTCTATAGAATGAAAATGATCATTAAATCATTGAAAGAAAGACACCTACAAAAACTAGATATCATTGAATTTTTGGTTAAGAAACAGTATTCAAATGAATTAATACATGAGGCAATAAAGCGTTTTTATTGATTAATTTTCTTTTATTTTTTTTCAATTCACTTTAAATTAATAATATATAGGAGGTATAAGAAAAATGGTTGTAAAAAATAAATCTTATGGGGATAAGTTTACAGAAGAGCAAAAAAAGACCTATCTTGAGAAAAAAGAAAAAGAAAAAGAGGTGTTATTTAAACTCTATCAAAAGTTCTTGGAATCTAAGACAATTTCAGAAATTATTGAGTTAGAGTAATCATATTCCCAAATGTATAGCTACTCCTTTAGAAATCGAATGTTAATTCTAATGCAATCAATAAAACGAGAGGATAAAAACTTTGTTGGAATATGCAATAGTTTTGCGAATTGGAAAAAGCAGAAAATCACCGTTAATAAAGGCTCAAAAGGGTATAAGGTATTAGTTCCCATTTTCAAAAAAATAAAGGTTCTAATGGTCGGAGAAAGTGAGGAAAAAGAGCAAGAAAAACAGCAACTCGCTTTTTTTCGAATTGGTCATGTCTTTGATATTTCCCAAACAAGTGCATATGAGAAGTACCTTAAGGAAGAAGAGATGATCGAGGAGAAGATAATGAAAAATACAGAGATTAATTACAATACTGCCATGCAATTCATAGACAATAATAAATTTGAGGTTGAGATTATCGAAGATTTTAAAGATATTAGAAATGGAGATGAAAAAGGGAAATACAATCCCAAGACTAAGACTATTGAGATTTATGAACGAAGCTCTCACACCTTATTTCATGAGATCGGACATCATATAACCGATTTCTTAGATATAATGTTTGATAACTGGCAGATAAATACTTCAAGTTATAGTAAGAATGAGATTTTAGCAGAGATTTCATGCTATTTACTTATGAAAGAATTTAATGCTCATCATAAGTATAATCTTGCTTACTCTAATGCGTGGAGTTCAAGAATTAAAGACAACTTTGAATTTGATGACTTTGAGAAAAGATTTGTTAAAATTGAAAAATTTGTTGAAAAATTAAATAAAAATACAAGAGGTAATTAATAAAATGGAAGTTAAACACGATATGGAAAAGATATATTATATGAAATTAAAGCAAGATTTTAAAATTCTTGATTACTTAAAGACATTTGAAACGGATTTCACGAGACATGATAAAAAGGTTTTAGCAAAAAGAGATCCTAACCTTCATTTTAGCGATAAGGGAAACAGGATCTAACTTATTGATTCTGAAAAATTCTGAAAAATACAATGTTGACCTAAACTATCTAATAAATTCAGGAAAGAATGGTGAATATCTTGAGGTTAAAGAGTATAATGACAGAATGAGAGATGATTATGAATTATGGATTAAAAAATATAATACAAGGTTTTTTTATGGGAGAAATGGAGAGATAACAGTAATAACGGAAATAAATGAATTAGATAAAATAGTATTTGAATATAATGATTATAAGCTTTATTGTTAAAATTTCTTATTTAACTCTTATTTTTGAATCGAATTATATAATTTAAAATAATAGAATAAATTAAATAAAAGGATAGTATCAAGATAATGATTTTAAAAAAATTATTAAACTGTATAATATTTAGGTGATAACATCTATATATTATGAGATAAAATTTAAGTATAATAGAAAAAAAAAAAAAAAGAAGATAGAATAAAATTCTTCTATAAAATATTTAATTTTCAGGTAATTTTATATGTCAGAAAAAATCAAAAAATTTTTGATAAATTTAATTATTTTATTAATTTTCATTGGCATTGTGGTTGTTACAACAGAAGTAGATTGGGCACAAGAGAATTCAAATGTAGGTTCAATTTTTCTGTACTTTTGGCTGATCCTTCTTTTAATATTAGGAATAGTACTCCCAATTCTATTTATGTATCTTGCAGGTAATAAAATACAAGAAATAAGAGAATCAGATAAGAGATGGTTTATTATAGCTATTATTTTATATGGGTTTGCGAGCGCTATTCCTATTATATCTTACATTATCTTTAACCGACCACCTAATTTCTTTATTTATCTTTTATTAGGAATAAATGGATTAATACCAGCTTTTGCACTGAAACCTAAAATACTTAAAAATAAGCTTATGATCTTGATAATCATTTTTTTGATAATATTAGTCCCTTTAATAATTATAGTTGGTTTAGCAATCGGTGATATATGGAGCCAACCTATTCCTGATCCTGATAATTCTTTCTACTATCTAATGTTTTGGGGAATATTTTGCACTCATTTTTATCTTTTTATTGCATTAGGTTGGAAATTTGGTGGTGGAACAAGGAGACAAAGTTGGAATATATATATATCAGGTACGTTAATACAATTTAGTACATTAGAAGATTTTCTCTTTTATATGTTAAATGGACATGAATTACCAGGAACTTGGCCATGGATGGAAAATTTTTTAATTGATTTAAAAGCATTATTTGGTCGTGTTCCAACGGATACTGATCTGCTTATTTTTTGTATAATAACCTTAATAATTGCAATATTAATTCTATTTGACGTACATGGATATTTATGGAAAAAAATAAAACAGAAAAAGTAAATATTATTAATTTCTGTCTAAAATAAAAATTCTTTTTTTTTTAAATCCACGATATAAGAGAAGAGCATCCAAGACCCTCATTTTGTTCGCTCCTACCTAAAATCCTAAAAGTACTTCCTTCATATCCACACTCCGAACATTTATTCTTAGACACCAATTCTACATGATCATCAACTATTATTGCATGTTTTATTGATGCACTCGTACCGAAAGGTGTTAACACTTCTAGAAAACCTCTATCTCCTTCTTTATTCAAAGGTTCTAATTTCTTGATGTCTCTTATTATGATTCTAGAATAATGTGGACAGTGAAAGAGAAAATCTTGATACTTTTCTGACCAATGGCTACCAAAAACTACAGGACATTCTGTAAAGCCATAGATATCAATTACTCTATTTTTATTAATTCCAAAAGATTCTTCTATATTTGAAACAAATTCGGATTTGTCTAGAGGAGGGGTTTTCATCTGTCCTTTATGTCCATCCCAACCACCCCCACCTATTACCACATCAAATTCATCTCCTAAATCATATTTAACATTCTGTTGTTTCATAAATTGCATGAATATTTGTATTAGAAAGTTACTCCCTCCTATTGCTATGTAATCCCTCTTCTCTTTAGGTTTTTCTAAATTTCTATTCATCTTTTCAATAAAATAAGATTGTTTAATGTAGAATCCTCCAACAATACTACGTGTCTTTATGATAGCTTTCATTGCTCTTGGAAGAGAAAATCCAAATAAATATTTGACCTTTGCTAATTCTTCTGTTACTTTATAGTAATTTCCACTATATGCTCGTATTGGTCGATTTTTTGTATATCTCATACACAATCGATCTAACATCTTTGCACTTGGAGAAAAAACGTAAATTGTTGCCCTTTCCCAATCTCTAGGTATAAAATCTAAATAGATTTTCTTTGACATTTCACAAAGAAAGTCCATATCATTCTGATTAACACCACAAAGTGAGGGATCTCCAGAGGTAGTTGATGAACAATTCCAATGTAGAACTTCATTTTCTGGAATTTTTAAAAGTTGTCGATATTTATTTTCACTAGCTTTATAGAAAGATGTAGATATATATGGGATTGATTCTAAATCATCAATTTTATTTAGATCATCCACATTAAAATCAGATTTTTGAACCAAATTTTTATAAAAATCATTTTTCTCGATATTTTCACTAATGACTTTTTTCATCAAACTTATGAATTCTATATCTTTATAATCTTTCTCTAAGGAAGATTGAATTTCAGATCTCGTCTTGATTTCAGTCAATCACTTTTCCTCTTTAATTTTATTATTTTTTTTTGATATTATTTTATATTATAGATTATAATAAATAGTTTTAGTACTAAGAAATAGAGTAAAACTAAACCAAAAAAATAGATAATCAGTAAAAAAACAGTCAAAAAAAGAATGAAATTGATAATATTTAAAAATTTAATATTTTATTTTTTATCATTATTACAAGTAGGGCAATTTGTTATAGAAAATTCTATTTCAGCTCCACAAAAATTACAATATTTTTTATCAATTTTTTTCAAATTCATTTCTTTCTCATAATTTATATCAGTTTCTAATTTCCATTTCTTTTCATGAATTTTATTTTTTAACAAATTATCGGAATAAGCTGGGTTTTTCTTTATTTCTTTACGTTTCTCATATATTTCTAATATAAGAACAAGACATATAATTACTCCTATAATTATAGTTCCGGTTAAGGCAAATAATGCATTATCTACAATGGATGATATATCAAATTCAATTTTATATTGTGACATTATTGTATCATTATTTATATTCAAATTTGTAAACATAACATACCATTGAAAATCTGGATATGGAATTTTTAATTTTTTATGATCCTCGATTAATTCATTCGATACAATATAACTTTTTAAATCCCCAGCTTTTATATCATATATGATATTAGATGATTGTTCAATAAAATAATATTTATAAACCTGATATGGTATTATTAAGACTGTTGTTTTATAATCTGAATGAAATTTATATTCTATAGTACTATCAACATCCTCACCTATTATTTCATATTCTTCATAGGCTAAATAATATACACCTGTTGTTGTAACACCATTATTAGACATATTATTTGTATAATGGTTCATGGAATAGGTAAGAACAACTATACTTGCTGTTAAATATACTATAAAAAATATTAAAAATATTTTATCTGTAAAGATCCTTTTTCTCAAATCCATTTTTTTACACACCTCTATTTTATCAAAAAATACTTTTTATATATTTTTATATTCCCTCTTCTTAAAGTTGAATTACATTTTGAACAATATTCAGCGCTCCTTTCTAATTTTCCTCCACAAAACTGACAATAATAATAAATAAATTTATTATGTTTATTGATTGAATCCTTAGTATGATTAAAAGAACTTTCTTTTTCCACTATTGGAATTTCTATCACTTTTTTTCTACTTAAAATTCTAATTGCTATAAAATATGCTAATATTAAATTTATAAAAATTATGAAAAACACAATACTAATTATATAAACTGGCAGAATTTCTCCAGTATTAATTTCTGGAAAAATTGATTTACTATTGATAATATTAAGTTTAATTTTCATTATCATTTTTATCACAAA
This sequence comes from uncultured archaeon, assembly GCA_964525635.1. GTDB lineage: Archaea > Asgardarchaeota > Lokiarchaeia > Sigyniarchaeales > SOKP01 > JAFGOA01. The sequence goes on along the minus strand of CAZGJX010000015.1, from coordinate 26,754 downwards.
ATTATTAAATATATATTCCCATATATAACTGAATATACTGCAATATTTATAGATTCTCTATATAGATTATTGTCAATATATATATTTATATACAGAATTTAACAAATAAAAAAAAGTATAAAATAAGAGAAATATCATCATTTGAAACATATATAATATTGAAATTATATAATACTTCTAATAATCCAATTAGGAATCTAAATTAAAATCTAATATTCTTTATTTATTTTTTCCTTTTCAGAATCTGTTAATTCTCTTATAACTTTTGCGGGAGTACCAACTGCTATAGAATATGGAGGAATATCATTTGTTACTAATGAATTTACACCAATTATAGATCCTTCACCAATAGTAACTCCAGGCATTATAACTGAATATGCCCCTATTCGGGCATTTTTGCTAACTTTTATCGGACCAAAACCAAAACTTGCATGATCTAAATTCATGACATCATGAGTCAGCAATTTTACACCAATTCCGCAACCGCTTCCATCTTCAAATTCAATTAAATCTGGCAGGAGAGGATCTGGATGTGACTTCTCAGAAATATGGCAATTATTTCCAATTTTCATACCCATAAAACGAAATAATTTATTTCTTGCTCTAGGCCATCCAGTCAAATATGAAATTATTAGAGATAGTAAATGATTAAATGCTCCTCTAACAAACCATGATATAGAATGTCCTTTACTTTGAAGATATTTTGCTACAATTAACATTGGTACAGGTGTAAATACAAATTCTTCAGTTTCTATATTGATATAGGTCATTTTATCTTTAACATCTATGTCAAATTTAGGTCTATTATGTTTCCATACTTTTCTAGCTTTAATTAAATCTTTCAAAAATATCGAAAAATCCAGATTTACTATAAATAAAATAAGACTAAATGCAAAATTAACAGGCAACAAAAGTAAAATAAACATTAATCTTGTATTCAATTTAAATTTTTGATTAAATAAAATACTAAAATATGCATAGTTAGTCATGACGAATATTATTAATATCATCGTTGAAAGACTAAAAAGGTATATTATTGAACCTGTTAGTTGTTTAAATTTAGCAAGATTATATCCAAAGACATATACAAGAAGTAAAATCATAAAGAGAATTAACACAGCTCCATAAATATATTGACCATATTCATAGAAAAATAAAGATAATGAAGGAGCTATATAATCATAGATAGTATCTATCCATTGAATTGAAAAAAACACTCGACTTACTATTATTAAAATCATAAAAATAGAACTAAAAATTAAAACAATTAACGAAATTGCAAATCCTTTTTTCATTTTAACCATTACTAACTTTAATTCTTATATAAATATTAAAAATTCATTTAATTAAAAAATAATTAATACCAACAAACAAATTTTTAATATATAAAAAAATAAAATGGAACCCTTAAATCAGAAATATAAGCCAATAATATCTATAATTATACCAACTTATAATGAAGAATCTAATATAGAAGAAACTTTATTGGCAGCAAAAAATCAAAGATGTTGCATTCCTTATGAAATTATTGTAGTTGATGGACAGAGTTCTGATAATACAGTCAATATTTCGCAAAAATATGTTAAAGTGTACATTTCACCCAAAAAAGGTAAGGTAAATCAAATAAATTATGTTGTACCAAAAACTTCAGGGATTATACTTTTGTTTTTAGATGCAGATACAATAATAGAACCTTATTTTTTACACAATATCTATAGAATATTTAAAAAAGATGATAATCTTTTTGCATGTAGTGCTCGAGCTAAATACTTCAATGGAAAAGCTCTCTCTTTTAAATTAGGTACAATGAAATTTACAATAACAAGCTATTTTTTTCAAAATATTTCAATGCATATGTGGTATTTTTTTAAAACCCTTTATGGTTATCCTGAACTTTGGGGATGTAATATTATTGTTAGAAGAGAAATCTTTTTCAAAGCAGGTGGATTTAAACAACCACCAAATTCTTTAGGTATCGATAAAGTATTTTCTGATTCTATAATTTATTTGACAAGAAAATTAAAAAAAGGAAAAATAAAAACTCTAAATTTTATATCTGTATTAACAAGTGGAAGACATTTGACAGCACGTCGAAGTTTAAAACGTATTAATCAATATGTAACAAAAAAAGAGATTTATTATGAATTAGCAAAAAATATAAAATAAATAGAAAGAATAAATATAAAGTATAAATTAAATTATGTAATCTCTATTTTACAAAATTAAACATATATAGTTAATTTAATCGATGTATGGAATAGATGGAAAATCAATGAAGGATAAAGCAAATATCAATACACCAGCGAGCCCAATTGCATTAGAGATAATTCCTAAGATTCCAAGTATACTTCCAACTTTCTCAACATTATTTTTTGATTCTTTTAATCCTGCTTTAGAACTATTCGTTCTAGACAAAATTCCAAAAATTAATCCAACTATATAAATAGATGTCATTGGTATAAATCGAGGTATTAATAAAATCCTACTATTACCATCAAAAAACCAATTAAAGAAAAAATTTAAACTTGTACCTAAAACAGAAGCAACACCAGCGCAAGCCAATGATACAATTGCAAATGCTAAACATCTTTTTGAATGGGCCCCTATCCCACCTTTTGGTTTAATTTGTTTTTTGTTAATTTCTGGAACAGTTGAGTATTCTATTGTAGATTTTGGTATTTTTTTTGGTGTTTTTTGAGAAATTCTAGTATATAATTGAGTGTCTTCAGTAGCGTTAAGAAGATTAGTTCCACAACAATGACAATATTTTTGATTACCTTCTCTCAATTCTGAACCACAACTTGGACAAAACATAGATTTCTTTCCTCCTAACTAATTTTATTTATTTTTTTTTTTTTAATAAAAATAAAGATATAGTGTATATAATTTTAATATAGACCATTTATTATTAAAAAGTAGATTCTTACAAAAAACCTAGATTTTATTGATAAAATAAGAAAAAAGAATTTTTTAAAATATTAAAATTAATAAATAAATTGTATATTATTATTCAAGATAATCATAGATGCAGGGTATATTAAAAAACCTATTATAATACCAATAATATTAGCTACTATCCCAAAAATACATAATACACTCCCTACTTTCTCTACAGCATTTATTTCTTCAAATCGTCCTGCTTTTAAACTATTCTTTTTAGATTGAATTCCAAAAACCAAACCTACAATATTAATTGAAATTACAAATATCGTTCTTGGTATGATAAGTAATTGGATATTATTACGTATTAAACTGTAAACAAATCCTGTCGAAATGAAAACAATTGCCAAAGCAGTTAATCCCAAAGACACAATTGAATAAGCTAAACTCTTTTTTGAATATGGTCCTATTCGTTCTATTTTAATATGGTGTCCTTGTTGACCTTTTATTATTTCAATATTTTTTAGATTTGATTTTGAAATTGAATTTGGTGTTTTTTGAATAACTTTAGTATATTGTTGAGGGCCATCTATATTACTAAGAAGATTAATTCCACAAGTGTGGCAAAATCTTTGATTATCTTCTCTTAACTCTTCACCACAACTTGGACAAAACATTTTTTTTATCCTCACTATTTTTATTTATAGTTTTTTTATTTAATAAAAAAAGATTTTTACTCTATATAATTCTTATAGAGACCATTTTTTATCAAAATTTAATTTCTTCATAAATAATCTGTAATTTTATTTAATAACCATGAAAAAAAAATCAAATATTTTATTGAGGTAATTTTAAAAAAGAAAAAAAAAAAAGAAAAAATATTCATTCTATAGCCTTATTATGGGCTTTTGCGTTAAGAGGGAGTAAAGCAGCACATGCCATAAGTTTAGTTACATCTCCTTCAACAGTATAATTACCTGCCATAGTAGCTTGAATTGGATCTGATTCACCAGAATTAACTTTTATCAATGTCTCAAAGTCAGTTTTGTGGATAATCTTGGGAGCATCATTTCCATCATAATTTCCCATTCCCCATCTCATTTTATCCTCTTCAACAAATTGCCAATAATTCATTTCAGGTTTATCTGAAAGATTGTACTGAAATATCAAAGGGGAGATAGGTTTTAATAATGAAGATAAATCTGGTAATTCATTATAGGCTTTCATAAAGCGTGTAAGGTACGCCTCCCATTCTTCTTTTGTATCCATATTTAATTTCACTTCCTTATTTTTTTGTATATTTAAATTATTTATATTTAAATTTGAATTAGGCTCTACTAATCTTTTTTGTTTTGCTTTTTGAGCCATTAAATCAGTACCATATGGTAAAGATTTCATGTATTCTATATCTTCTTCATTGATAAAATGTGATAAATCGATGTCTTTTTCTACCAAGAAATCGAGAAGATCATGTTTAAAAGGTTGAGGTACTAATTGAATAAGTATAGAGATAAGTAAATTTAGATCAATATGGTTTAAACCTTGTTTTTCTGCAGTTCGTTCTGCTGTGAATCCAATACCTTTTTTAGCGGCAAGTTGCATTGATTCAGGAATTATAATCATAACCTCCTCTAAAAAAGTTTCTGCTTCAGATAACCAAGCGATTCCAAAATAAGTATCTGATTCTATCTCTCTAATTGGAATTTTAAGAGTTCTTTCTTCTTTTGAAAGAAACATTTCTCCTAAATTTAGATAATCATAAAGAAATGCCATATAATTTCTATATGACTCTGATAATTTATCAGGAGGAACATAATAAGCTTTCTTTGCATAATCATTACAGTAGTGACATTTAATACCACAAATTTCAGTACATTTAGTTCCTTGGAAAGGTATATTAGATATAAAATCATTTAATTCATCACCTTTTAACACTGCATTAAAATCTGGAACACTTAACATTATACTTTGATTATCAGCATCTACTTCCATTTTTTCTTGTTTAATAGAAAATTCAGAAAATTGATTTCCAGCTAGTATTAAAGGATCTGAAACAAAAGAATACCCATTAAAAATATCACCGAGATTCCCATTAAATGATTTTTTACTATATGCTTTTAATGCCTTATATAACCAATCAGTTCCATATCTCCTTCCTGAAATTTTAAAATAATTTATTCCAATATTAATATACTTATCCAGATCTGATGGTTGAATCCATTTAGACATAATTATCTGTTCTGGATTGAAACATTTTTGATTTTGACAAGCAATTGTTGACCAATCATTATAATAGCCTTCTAGTATATCATGAGTTTGGCTAGCGTGTGAGCATTCTGTATAATGAAAAAATCTAAAAGGACAATCATTCAGGCAACAATCATTTGTAAGTAGTTCAATATCACATTTTACACTATTCCTAATCTCTTCTAAGAGAGGAAAATTACGATTTATCATTATAGATAATGTTAAAACACCTTCATCACCAATAATCTCTTGCCAATCTAAAGCACGTGATAATGAATTTACTTCAGAAATAACTGAAACTTTCAATTTTAATTTTGGTTTATGATTTTTTGCAAACTCGGCAAGGTAAGGATCTGTTATTGTTAAATATTCTACACTTAAATCTCCTAACCAATCTAATTCCTCTAGGGCTTTAGTTTGATGTTCAGAATTAAATTTGTAATATCCTTGACACATACCATTCCATAACCAAGTGAATTTCAATCCTAAATCATGAACTTTATTTATGTATGTTTCTACCTCTAATCTCTCTCTCTTTGCCATTAAAAAAAAGGGTCTCCCTGATCCAGTAAAACTAGAATCATAAGTACCATATAAATCATGAATATTATCTTTTAACGATTGATCCAGATCTATTAGATTCAATAAGTCAATCTTCCAATTACATGCTAATGATAAGCGAAATTTTTCAGCCATTAAATACACCTTTATATAGTTTTTCTTTCTTTTCCATTATTATTTTGAGGATTTCTTCTCGTTCTTTAATGTGTTTATTATTAAATTTATCAATATATTTATTACAATATTCATTAATTTGCTTCTCAAATGGATAATGAGTATTATAGGGGAAATTATCGCAAAATTCTCTGATATTATTTGGATCAAGAAAGATCATTGAATTATGAATTTCTTCTCCTGACCAATAATCCCCATAAGGTTGAGGAATATTCAGAAATTCTTTAAAATCATCCATATGTAATTTATCAATATATGATTTAATGATATTCAATATCTTCTCCGTAGAAAATCTACTGGTAAAAAGTACGAATTTTTCATACCCCAAATCATGATATAATTGAATATTAAATGGGGATATCCATCCTGCTTTAAGAATTTCAGAAGGTTGTTTAAGACGCTTCCTCCAACAATCAAGGATAGGATAATCAAACTCATCCTCAATGTCAGAAATATTATTTTGATTTGGTAAAATAGATGACTTTATTGTTCGATGACTTTGAAGATTATGATGTTCATACCAATGAATACATCCCCAATTGCACCCAAGATTTAATGGAAGAATATAATCAATTTTTTCATTATTATTTAGATTTTGCTTTAATTTCAAGAAATTCTTTAATATATTAAAATTCCTAATTATGTCAGGGTGAATTATAATATTGTCTACTCCCAATTCAAAAAAAATTTTTGCACGATTTAATGATGTGATATATTGAGAATAAGATAAGTAAATTTTATCTTCAGGAAAATTTGCATTTATAAATGCTGCATTATTTGGGGATGATATTAGGTAATTAGAGTATTCTAATTCATGTAGGTTTTCAAATAATATATTAATTGCTTTATTTTGTTTAGCATGGGCTTCCAAATTTCCTTGACATGTTGAATCAATACCTGCTATGGGAATTATTCCATTATCTTGAATAATCTTAGTATAATCTCTAAATTCCTTTAGAGAAGGAAGGATTTCTGGCAGAAAAATTGAACTATTTCCAATTGGATTTTGAGGAACATGAACAATAATATGTGAAACTGGTAAATCTTTCCTTTTAATTTGAGAAATTAATTCTTTATTATAGTCTCCATCGATTATTATCTGCATTTTAAGATACACTTTATTTATTTTTAAAATTAAAAAAAAAAAATTAGTTAAATTTATCAAGACCCGCTTTACAACCCATTTCTAAGAAATCGACCATTGTTCCATTATAATCGTTTTCAATCTTATAATAGCGACCGTTTTGGGAGAAGGTTACTCCCCAGATAAATTTATTTGAATCACTTTGGAGTGGTGTTTTTTCAACAAATTCTTCTATCAATGGATGTAGATGTACTGGAATCTTTTTAGCATCTTGACATGTTATCCCAAAACATACACGCTCGATTTTTTCTGTATCCCAATTAAATGTATAATTTAGATGGGCAGCTTCACAACAAGCTTCCATAACCTCTTTGGAGTCGGGTTTAAATCCTAAATCCTCTACAAGAGCAATACAATTTTCATAAGTAGATTTGGATGGTTTTTTAAGCATGAAATAGATGTTCACTGTATTATGAAGGAAATCAAATGCAAATAAACTAAAAGCTGTTAGTCCATGCTTATTAAAGTATTCTTGATATTTTTTCATACTTTTTGGGTATGACTTCATTGAATAGATTGGATCAATTGATCCAGGTACTATAAATGGCCAAATCTTTGATAATCCATTACTCGCATCTACATCTACACCATATCCCATTATGTCAAACGTGTTTATTACCTCTATTATCATCTTATGGATAGCGTGTCCATCCTTCTTAATTAATCCTTCATTGATAGCTGTTGTATAAGGATCTGGATAATGAGGTACAAAAAATTCTACATATCTTACTGCTACATCCCTTTTTTCAACGGGTTTAGTCGTCGTTCTAATTGATAATGGAGCTCCTTTGAAAAATTTTTCATAAGCATTGAAAGCTTTCCAGATTGCTTCATTATCACATTTTACTCCAGTAACATCACAAATCGTTGATATATCCTTTATCATCTGATTAAGATCAGTATTACACTTAAAATTAGATTCCACTTTTGCTAGGTATTTATCATATTCAACCCCAACTTTTTTTAGATCTTCAATCATAGTTGGTTGAAAAGTTGGTGGTGTCACTTCAAACAACGCTACTACTAAATCTACTTCAGCTACTTCTTTTCCATTTCTCTCCATACATTTTTTTTCTGCAGCTTCAAAAAGTGTAGGTTTTACAGCTGGTCTTACCATTTCAGGAATATTTGAGACCACATTCTCAAAAAGTTGTTTAATTTCAGATTTCCATTTCATTTTGATTTTCTCTCTTAACTTATATTTTATTTTCTCTTTTTTATATTATTTAATTAATTATTTTATTACTTTTTCATGAGCTTTTACTTGCAAAGGTAAAATTGGAGCACAAGCCATTAATTTAGCCATATCTCCATCAACTATATAAAGTCCTGCCATAGTTGCTTGGACAGGATTCTGTTCGCCAGAATTTACCTTTCTCACAATCTCAAAATCAGCTTTATGGATAAGCTTAATAAAGTCACTATCCTGTGTATTTTCACCCATTCCTATCCGAATACCATTTTTATCAAAGGCATGCCAAAAATTCAACTCTGGATGATCATTAAGGTGATATTGGAAAATAGTAGGTTCAATGCTATTCAAAATTGGTGGAACTTCAGACATATTATTCAATTCTTTAGTTAATCTTTCAAGATATATCTTCCATTTTACTATATCTGTTAATTCATGTTCTTTGGATAAAGATAAATCAACCATATCACTACATGGGCAACGTCTACATATAGGTAATAACTTGTCCTTTATCATTCCTTTCCGAAAAGCACGAATTGAATCAGAATCCCAAATCTCTTTAAGGGGCATTTCAGTAATGTTTCCAAAGCTTTTGACTATATATGGGCAGTTATATACTGAACCATCTGGTCCAATATTAGGTGTCATTGGGGGCATTAAAGTTAATTGGCAAATCGGTCGTTCTTGCTTTAATAACGTTCCTCGCCAATATATTTCAGGCTTATCACCAAATAACTTTGAAAAGAACATCACAGTAATTCCATGTTTTTTTCCTTCTTCTTTTGCTGCATTAATACTGTTTATCAATTCTTCTTCAGAATATGTTAATTCTCCCACATATCCACCTATTTCAACTTCTTCTCCAATCCATTTCTTCATTAGCTCTTTAGAAGCCTTAATTTCTTCCTCACTAACTATATGTGCAAAGATGAAATTGACTGCTTTAACTCCTAGCTCTGCACCAAGTTTAACTACATTTGCTAAATCGTTAATATTTTCATTTACAATTGTGCAATGTATCCATGTAGATAAGCCTGCATCAACAAGAATCTTTATACCCTCAACAGTTTTTTCGAAAGATTTTGGCCATCCCCTAATTTTGCCATCTATTCCATTTGATGCGTTCAATGAGACTTGTATATTAACAAAATGTTTTAATCCAGCTAATTTCTCAGCGATTTCTTTTGTAATTTTAGTGCCATTTGTGGACATTATTTGATTAACACCATTAGCATCGAAATATTCTATCATTTCCATCATATTACTCATAACCCATGGTTCTCCTCCAAGGTGAAATAAGACTTTAGCATCTTTAAATCCCTCCTTTATTTGCTCCATAGACATGGGAGTTATTTTTCGACCTTTCATATGTTTTATAAGGCACATATAACAATTTAAATTACAGTTGAAACTTGCATAAAAGCATACATCACTAAATTCCCCAGAAAGACCATCTTCAATTATTTGCTTTATTACATTTAATGGTATATCCTTTCCAAGGGGCATTGCTTCTCGTAGAGATACGTCACATCCAACTTGTTTTTCATTCATAATTTATAGCTCTTTTTTTTATTTCTCCTTTTTATTTTAAAAAATCTTTAATTACAACATTATGAGCTTTTGCTGTTACTGGAATAAGTGGAGCACAAGCCATTAATTTAGTCATGTCTCCAGTAACTTCATAAGTTCCCTCCATCGTAGCTTGGATTGGATTGTTTATACCAGCATTTACACTCTTTAATGTCTCAAAATCAGTTTTATGGATTAATTTTGAGACATCATCATCATCAATTTCACCTAAACCCAAACTAACACCATCTTTTTTAAAGTAATGCCAATAATTGAAACTTGGTTGATCAGTAATTTGATATTGAAATATAATAGGAGAAACTTTTTCTAATATCGGTTGTAACTCAGATAAATTATTAAGTTCTTTAGTTAATAATGATAAATAAGAGTTCCAATCTTCTTTATTCGATAAGGATGTATCTTTCTTTGCATCAACCTTTATTAAATCTCCACTTGGACATCGTTTACATACTGCCATTAATTTATCATTAATCAATCCTTTCCTAAAATTACGAACGGTCTCAGAATCCCAAATTTCTTCAAGACTTTTTTCTTTAATATTGCCAAAACTCTTATCAATAATACAACACGCAACAACATCCCCTTCAGGACCAATTATAGGTGTGAGGGGGGGCATTAATGTCATTTGACAAATAGGCCTCTCTTGTTCAAGTAAAGTACCTCGCCAATATATTTCTGGATGCTCTCCAAAAATTCTAGGGAAAAACATTACTTGAATTCCCGTTTTCTTCGCTTCTTCTTTTACAGCGTTAATACTATTCACTAATTCTTCTTCAGAATAATTTATTTCTCCTATATATCCTCCAACATTTACATCTTCACCTGTCCACTTTTTAATAGAAGCTCTTGTTTCTTCTGCATCTTGCTCAGACATTACCTGACCAAAAAGATAATTAATCATATCCACCTTTAATTCTGTACCAAGTTTCACTATATTTACTAGATCATTGATATTTTCATTTAAAATAACGGCATGAATCCATGTTTGTATACCAGCTTTTTTCAATAGTTTTATACCCTCTACAGTTCTTCTATATGAATGAGGAGATCCTCTTATTTTTCCATCAATTTCTTCTGTACCATTAAGAGATACTTGTATACAAGCTAAATTCTTCAATGCAGCTAGCCTTTTAGCAGTTGACTCAGTAATATTTTGACCATTGGTGGAAAGAATTTGATTAATCCCTTTGGAATCAAAAAATTCAATTAAATCCATCATATCTTCTCTTACAAAAGGTTCTCCCCCTAGGTGAAACATTTTAGATACATTTAGATTTTTAAAAGCTGCCTTCCAATCATCCATTGATATATAATTGTTATCCTTATCGCGTACATGTTGTACATGACACATATAACAATTAAGATTACAACTATATGTAGGAAAGAGACAGACATCTTCAATTCCTCCAGATAATCCATCTTTTCCAATTTTCTCTATAATTTCTAACGGAGTAACTTTACCAAATGGTAATCCGCTTCTTGCTTTTTTACTCATAAAAATTCCCTCATTTTTACTATTTTTTAATGTTTTTTTTTTTTGTTTTTTATTTTTATTTTTGATATAGAGCAAACTGGATTTGACTCATTTCGTCAAAGCCATCTGGATTATTTAAGCCTAATCCTGGAGCCATCCATCTTGGATTTACTTCACAATATTCTCTTACTAAACTAAAAAGATCTACTTCTTTAATTTGTGGAGAAATGTAAAATGTTGGTTTAAGTAAATTTTGTCCTTTAGAAATCACCTTATCTTTCTCAGCAATTTTCTGAAGAGGCGTATGAGGATATATTCTCATTCCCAAGAAAATAATTACATCTCCATCTCCTTGCCATATATTTCCTCTATAATTTCTAATAGTTTCTAATCGATCGAAAGAAGCTCTAACTGTTTCAGAAGTTTCTCCAGGACCTCCAACAATTATATGGATTAATTGTTCAATTTCTAGATCAATACACTTTTCAGAAGTTAGAATTGACTCATTAGGTATTCTATCTTTATTCATATTTTTTAATATATCTTCAGATAAGGATTCCATACCCGTTGCTAGATGAGTTGCACCACTTTCTTTCATAAGGGGTAATAAATCTAAATATTGACTACTTGGAGCATAATTAGCTCCCCAATTAAAATCAATTTTATGGTTAATAATTTCATGACAAGTATTTTTTAAGTGATTATAATTTAAATTGAGCAGACTATCTACAATGAAAACATTTTTGATTCCAAAATTATTTACCATTAAATCTAGTTCTTCAGCTATTTTTTCTGGGGATCGATATCGAACTTTAGGGCCTTCAATATATCGATAACTACAATAAATGCAGTTTTTCGAGCAACCACGCTTAGTTTGAATATTCCCCCAAAAATTACCTTCCTTATCTATTGGATCAATTAGATAATTATTATTATCCATCAATTCTCTTGTAGGATTTGGTAAATCATCTAAATTATTAATATGCCATGTTGGTTTTTGATGATATCTCCCTTTTTTATCTATAAAACATATACCTCTATCTATTTTTCGAGGATCTTTATCTTTTTCAATATATTTTAATAATTCATTAAAAGCATATTCTCCTTCTCCAACGATTCCAATATCATGATTTAAATCTCTAAGTATTTCTTCTGAGAATATTGAAAACCCAGCCCCACCTAAGATTAGGGGTATTTCAGGTTCTATATTTTCTTTTATATAATTAAAAATATTTTTAAAAGGTAAATAAAAAAATAAATTTCCAGGGTATGTTGTTGAATCTATATTACGAATAGAAAGACCTATCACTTCAGGATTGAAATTATCAATAGCTTTTATAATATCATTTCTAAAATTATTACTTAGAGTTAGATCTAATAATAAAACTTCATGTCCTTGTGATTGAAGATATGATGCTAGATAAGCTTCACCTATGGGTGAAACCATTACATGTACTATCTCTCGACTTCCAGATATTATTAATACTCGCATTATTATCATCCCTATGCTTTAGCAATCTCCTTTATCATTCAAGTAATTCAATTTCCTTCTTTTTATTAGTCTCAACTTCATGTTCATGGTCATTTTCATGCCAACAAAAAGGAAATGAACCAAAAAAATCTCCAGTTATAAATTCTGCAGTGACGCGACACCCCCCTCCGCAATATTTCAGATGATGACAAGATGCGCATTTTCCTTTAATTTTTTTTCTGTCACGAATATCTTTATAGAGTTGTGAATTTAATATATCTTCAAATTTGTCCTTTAATCCATGACCAAGAGTTAATTTTGTAGGATATCCCGTAGGAAATAGCGTTCCATCTACACCAACGCCCATCATCGTTCTGCATGCTAAACATCCTACACCCCATTCAAGCGCTGTTATTTCCTTATCATTTCTTAAGCAATTCATAAAGGGCATCATCTCATATATTTCATAAGCCGGTAGGATCCCTGCTTCACCTTGCCTAATTTTTTGAATAGCATGTTTATATTTATAATCATATAACCTCTTATATTCTTCTTTATTCAAACCAATTTCATCCCAATATTCTGCAGCGCGATTTTGTTTAACAACTGGTCTAAAAAAAGGTTGAGCTCCCCATTTTAACGATAAATTATTAAGTTCTTCCAATTCATCAATATTCTGTTTCATAATAGTAATAGAAGCACATACAAATAATCCATATTTCAAACAACTATCTATAGCTTTTTTGGTGTATTCTAATGAATTTGGATATCCGCGTAATTGATCATTTTTCTTAGGATTGGCACTGTCAAAACTTACAAATACGTGACTTAAATCATTTTCTTTGCACATTTTAGCGAATTTATCATCAAATTCAACGCCATTAGTAATAATAGCATGATAATATCCTTTTTCTTTGCAATGGCTCATTAAATCCCCAATATCTTCTCGTAGAGTTGGTTCTCCCCCAAACCAAATGAAACATGCATGTCTACCCTGGGATCTAAGTCCAGATTCTATATTATCCATTATCTGGCACCATTGCTCTTTTGATAACTCCTGTCGAGGTATTTGATCATCTGCGGCACAATGTATACACTTCATATTACATCTATCGGTAATATACATCGCAAAATGAATATTACCCGGATGAAATGCTTTTTCCAATTTTTCCCATGATAATTTAAGTCGATCTCTGATTTCCTTAAGCTCAATATATCGTTCAACATCAATACTCAGAGATTTTAAATCTTCAACCATTATAGATTTAAATGCTTCAGGAATAATATCAAAAATTCCTGTAATTACATCTGATTCATTAATATAAGATTCGTTTCGCTCAACGCATCTTTTTTCAGCTGCTTCTATAATCAATGGTTTTACTGAAGGACGAAATCCTTCTGGCATTTTCTCTACAATTCTCGCAAATAATTCTTCAGTTTTCTTTTCCCATTCCATATATATCAAACCTTCAATCTATTTTAATTAAATTACTCAATTATTCAAGTAATTCAATCACTTTTTTTTCTGTTATTTTTTTTTCATGTTTATGATCATTCTGATGCCAACAAAACGGGAGAGCCGCTAAAAAATCACCAGTTTCATTCTCAGCATGCACCCGACAACCACCACCACACATGTCAAGGTGATGACAAGTAGCACATTTCCCTTTTATTTTTCTATCTCTAATAGCTTTGAACATTTCGGTTTCCATAATCTCATCCCAACTTTGCTCAAGAATGTTGCCTAAGATTAATTCAGAGGGATAATCGCAAGGGAATACATCTCCATTGGTATCAATCCCGGAAATTGAGCGGCAGGCTTGGCATCCTGTACCCCATTCAATCGCAGTCCTTTCCTCATCATTTATAGGACACTCCATGAATGGTACCATATCCCATGTATAGAATTTATTAAGAGAAGTTGCTTCTCCTTTTCTGATAGTCTCTATAATGTTTTTATATTTAAAATCATAGAATTGTCGATATTCATCAATAGTTAAGCCGATTTCTTCCCAATTTAAATCCGCCGAACGTTGTTTGATTAGGGGTCTGTAAAAGGGAATTACGCCCTTAGATTCAAAATATTTTTGTAAGGTTTCTAATTCATCGAAGTTCTCTTTTTGTGCGGTTACATTACCAATGATAAAAAGCCCATATTTTGAAGCCAAATTTATGGCTTTTTCTGCCGCTTCTTGTGCTTTTGGATGTCCTCTAATTTTTGCAGCCCGTTTAGGATCCGTACTATCATAACTTATAAAAACATGGCTCATCTTAACATCTGCACATAATTTCGCCAGTTCTTCATTAAACAAAATTCCATTAGTTGCAAGTGCTTGATAATAGCCCTTTTCACCGCAATATTTTATTAAATCTTTAAGATCTTTACGAATAGTAGGTTCTCCTCCAAACCATATATAACATCCTCGACGACCACGTTTTCGTAAGCTTTGTTCAAGATCCTCAATAATTTCAATCCAAGTTTCCGGGGGTAATTCAGGACGTTTCTCCATTACCGCAGCAGCACAATGAAGACAATTTTGGTTGCATCGATCAGTTAGATATATGGTAAAATGATATACTCCAGGTAAAAATGCTCCACTAATTTCATCCCATGTTCGTGAATATTTTTTTCTAATTTCTGACAATTTAATATACCGATTAGTATCAATACCAATCTTTTTTAAATCTTCAACAACTGTAGGTTGAAATGCTTCAGGAGTTATTTCAAATAGAGCAGATAGTAAATCATCTCTACTCACAAATCCAGAATTCCTAAGACGTGCTGTTTTTTCAGATGCTTCACGAAGCATAGTTTTGACTGATGAACGGAACGCTTCAGGAGTCTGATCTGTGATTATTTCATATAAATTTTCAATTTCTTCTTTCCATTCCATTTATTTCACCTTTAATTTTTTATAATTTAATTTTATATTTTTAGTTAGTATATTACCTTTATTTTTCAGTTGTAATTTCAATCTTAAAAAATAAGATATACACAATTTTATCATGTTTTTCCCTCCCATTGAGAATATTTATAAGAAATAGTTTTAATTTTGGGATATTGATTATAATTTTTCTTCTGGAATACCAGAGTATTTTTAGAAAAAGAGTGATTAAAAGAATTATTAAACAATTTAAAAGTAGTTTTTAATTTGGAATTAAATATTTTATTAAATAATCTCTTTTGATTTTTGGTATGAATATATTCATTTATTTTTTGATAATTGTAGTCATTATTTGACTCCTTTAGTCTAAGCTTGTTATTTTGATAATTTTTAATATATATATTATGAGATTCATATGAATGATCATTTTCTATATCAATTTCATAATTTAAATTAAAATATAATAAATTAAATTTCTCTCTAGATTTGTTAACATAAATATCCATATAACTTAATTCTTTAGTTTCTTCTTCATTACATACTTTTACAATATAATGATAAATAGTAGTTTCAACACAAGGAACAATATTTATTATAATGAAGATATCAATTAGATGCCCTATACTAAAATAAGTGATACGACATTCTTCTGGCAAAAACCATAATATATTAATACAGGGTAAATCAGAAATAAAAAATGATCTACCAGCAATAATATAATTATTAACTAATGAAGAGAAAAAGGGAATATCCTTTAAAAACATAGGAAATAATGTAAATGGAAGATATAAAATAGTAATAACCAATATTGTATATATCTTTAATTTTTCATGTCTGCTCCTATGTTTCATTTTAAATACTCTTAATAATAATTATTCTGAATTCATAAATTCTCAAAAGTATTAATAAATATTTTAAATTGCAACTAAGATTAATATTTTTTACTTTATAAAGATATTATTAAATTTATTGTAAGGTTAAAAAATCTTCCTTTTTTTTTGAAGTAAAAATGGGATATCTTTTAATTATTATCGAATAATTCATAAAAATAGCTTTAGTTACTCTTTTATAAGCCCATGTTTTTTAAGACCCTCCCTCATTTCGGCTTGAAAAGGTCCAGGAGTACCTTCAATAAATGCTTCTAAAATATCTTGATTATTAACTTCTTGCGATCCTCTTTTTTTTGCTTTTTCTTCGGCTAATGATGAAATCGCCACTTTTGCAATACCTTGAAATTGAGGAGGCGATAATTTTATTAGCTGGTTAAAAATATCTTCAATTTTAAGATTCCATTTTAATCCAATTTTACTTTTTTTTACAGATTCCCCTACATTAAGCCCAAATTCTCTACTCGTTATAATATCATCAAGATAATTCTTGATTGATTTTACATAAGATGCAGATTCTTCTTTATCTAAATAAACAGCTTTTTTTGCCCATTCATTACAATAATTACAATCATTACACATTGCTATACAATTCTGCTTTTTAAAGAAATCTATAAAGCCATCTAATTTTGTATTGTCAATGATTAATTTAGATTTTACTTCTTTACCAAGAGTTTCACTTATTTTAATGTTGGGGTCTTTTTGTTCTAAACCACCATGCGACATAGAAAAACCTTGTATTATATCAATGAGATTGCCTTCATATTTTCGGGAGGAAAATGCCTTTACAGCTCTAACAATCCATGGAGTTGACATTCGACGTCCAGCTATTTTAAAGTCATTTATTCCAATCGATTCATAGTGAACCAAATCCTCAGGTCGTACCCATCGTGCCTTAAGTACTTCTGCTGGATCAGAGAATTTAATAATACTACAATTTAAAATACAAGTGTCTATATAATTACGTTCAAATTGTTGATGTGCTTGGGATGCATGTCCTAATATATTATAATGATAATATCTAAAAGGACATTGATATAAACATCCGTCAGTGAGAAGTAGAACAATCTTGCACTTAACAGTTTTTTGCATTCTTTCCAATGTTTTAAAATCACGATTAATCATTACATCTGGAGTTATCTCATCTGCTCCTAACATTTCATAAAATTTTGCTCTATTTACACTGTTAACATGAGCTATTGTAGATACCCGGATTTTTAAATTAGGAAATTGTTCTTTTATAAGTTGTATTAGAAAGGGAATGGTTACAATTACACCATCTGCCCTTATATCACTAATCCATTGAATATAATCAATAAGTACTCTATGATAATGAGAGTCATATTCCATATTATTCATACAAGGAGCATTTAATAAATAAGAAAATTTCATTTTTTTCTTATGTACTTCTCTTATATATTCTTGTATTTTCTCTTCTGTTATTTTTGGCAATAGAAAAGAAGGACGCCCCCCACCCACAATAGAGTAGTCTGCGACACCATATAAATTATTTACTGGATATTTTTCTAACTCTTCTATGAGATTAAAATCCCAATTTGTTGCTACAAGAAAATTAATTTAATTCACCTTTTTCCTTTTTTATAGGTTTTTTTTTTCTTTAATATTAATTATTCTGATCAAAAATTAAGAAAGACCTTATATTTTCCAAGAATGTTTGAATTTTTTGAATTTTTCTGAATCTAAGTTCATTTTTAATTCTACTTACATTTCTATTATTTTTTCTAATCTTTGTATAATTATCTTTACTACAATAACTTCTAATATTATAAAATTAAATAAAGTTTAAAAATTTTTAAATCTGTATGAATAACCAAAAAATTTTTACATTAAATTAATCAATACATAAAAAGAATAAAAAAAAAAAAGATAATTCATTATATTTAAAAGAATATTATCTTAAATTTTTTTTTTTAAAATATAATTTTATAAAAATAGATGAATTTAATTTGCGTGTCTTACTCGTAGAGCCAGACTGTCCTAATGTAAATAAATTTGTACCTCAATATAGTATTCTTGCTCCTCCATTAGGATTAGAATCTATTGCCGCATATATAAATGATATAGCAGTAGTGAAAATAATCGATAAACGGATAGAAGCACGGAACTCTAAAGAATTTAAAAAAATAATCGAAGATTTTAAACCTGACTATGTAGGAATTAGTTGCAAATTTAGTTCCCAGATATATAATGTTTATAAAATCGCTGATATTGTCAAAAGTTATAATATTAAAACTGTTGTTGGAGGATGGCATCCAACTTTAGTTCCTGATGAAACACTAGAATATCATTCAATCGATTTTATTGTGAGAGGGGAAGGTGAAAAAACATTTCGAGAATTAATTAAAAAAAATAATCCTATTGGTATCCTTGGTTTATCATTTAAACAGAATGGTAAAATTATCCATAATCTTGACCGTGAATTAATAGATTTTAAAAAAACTCTAATACCAACTCGTTATTATAGATCAAAAATAGCAAAAAAAAAATATAATTATTTTGCTCTTCCAGTCGATTGCATTGAAACAAGTCGGGGTTGTCCATATTCTTGTAATTTTTGTTGTATCCATCATTTCTTTAGAAAAAAATATCGACAGCGTACAATCAAGAGTATAATTAAAGAGTTAAAGTCTAAAGAAATTAAAAATCGAGCTAGTCTTATTTTTATAGTTGATGATAATTTCATGGTAAATAAGAAATTTGTAATGGAATTTTGTGATGCTATCATAAAAAACAGAATTAATAAATATTTTATGACACAAGCTCGTGTTGATATGATTGTAAAATATCCCGAAGTATTTAAAAAAATGGCTGATGCAGGATTTATTCATCTATTTTTGGGATTTGAAAGTTTCTCTAATAGAACATTAGAAAAATTAAATAAGCAAATTAAATTTGCTGAGATCCAATCAGCATTAAAAATCTTACATGCTATAGGTTATTTTGTTCAGGGTAACATTATTTTAGGAGCTAATATTGAAGATAAAAAGGAGGATTTGGAGTCTTCTATTAAAATTGCAAAATCTTTAGATATCGATCTTCCCACTTTTTCCTTATTAACTCCATTTCCGGGTACAAAAGTAATGGAGCAGGTTTTAAAAGATAATTTATTATTCACTAAAGATTGGAGCAAATTTAATTGGTCAGATCCTGTCATTAAGTATCCACACCTATCATCAGAAGAGTTAAAATATTACTTATCTAAAGCGTATAAAGAAACCTTATTTTCAAAGAATCCTTGGCAGGGTATTGAAAGAGTTCTTAAAATGCATGGTTTTAAATTTCATTTTACACGCTTGGTTAATATTAGTCTTTTAAGGAGAATTCCTGATATGATAAAAGATTTGTTAGTTAGATAGTTGACTTATTTAGTTATATTTTATTCTTCTATATTAATCTATCCACTATATTTCTCTCTATTTCAAGTGAAACTCTGTTCTTACGGATTTTTTCTATAGCTTTAATTATAACATTATTAATTTAATGATTTTTATTACGAGAGTATGAAATAGAATATTAATATTTAAGATCTAATCATTATATACCTAATTCTGACTATCGCTTTTCCATTAGTTTCGGATTTTTAGAACCAGTCGTCAAAAACATTGGAGCTGTACTTAAAAATAGTAATTTATTTGTCGTACGAATAATATTATCAGAAAAATGATTTGTATCATAATTGATTACATTGTAAAAAAACTTCATTTTAGTTCGTTTGAATGCTTCAACTACTTCAGGAAAAGAATTATATTTTAACTTCAGTCCAAATTCTCCTGGAGACTCATGAGCGGGCGATCCAGGAAAGATATAATATGGTTCACTCATTATTGTAATTGGTTTTAAGGTAGACTTACCATATTTATACAGACATTTTAATGAAAATTTGAAATCTTTCAATAAATCAAAATGAGTTTGAAATGGGAATCCAATTGTCAACCATATCCTTAATGTCATTCTAAATAAATTAGCATTTTTTATCAAATCATTAATTTGATTTTTAGGAAATTTAAAGGTTGGATCAGAGATTTCAGCTATTTTCTGTTGAACTTTTGCAGAAATTGTACGAGGAGAGATGCTGATTGATGAATATCTACGTGTAAAAGTTTTATAAAAAATTCTCCACATTTCTTTTGGAAAAGGTAATCTCCAGATCTCTAGATCCCCACCAAGGTCAAGATTTTCTTTTTGAATCAAACCAAATAACTCTTTCCAATATTTTAAACTAGCGGGATAAGTACCATGACCAAAAAATATACTCTGAATTTTATAATCATCCAGAATTACATTAATATCTTCAACTACTTTTTTTGGAGATCTTAGAATTACACAATTTCTCCCTGTATTATTAATTTGAGCTCTCTGACCACCTCCACAAAATGGACAATTGAATGGACAGCCTCTTCCAATAGAGAGATTAAAAGGTATTCCCATTATCTTTCTACTATATTCAATATATTGCTTACCATTATTTAATAGTGATATATTTGTAAAGTTTAAATCATCTAGAGTTTTAGCTGTATATGAAATAGGATTTACTTTTATTAGGTTAGAAGAATCTCTATAGGATAAATTTGGTACTGATTCTAAGGATTGATTTTTATTAATTTGCTTTAGGTAATTTAAAATGGGAATTTCTCCTTCTCCTCGTATAATAGCATCAATCTCCTTATAATATTTTAAAATAGAATTATGATAATATGAAGCACTAAACCCTCCAAGAATCACTTTTATATTTGGATTAAATTGTTTTATGATTTTAGCAACTTCAATAGCACCATGTGCATTATGAGCCCAATGTAAATCTATTCCACATATCTTGAAATGAATTGTTTTTAAAAAATCAGTCAAATTCCAATTGGGATTTAAATATTGTTCTAAAGGATAATTTACTATCTTTACTCCAAAACCCTCCTTTTCAAGTAAATCGCCAATAGCGAAAATCCCCATTGGGATGAAAATATATTCACATCGATTAATTTTCGGCTTTTTTGCATTACTAGGTTTTAAAACTCTAGGAGGATGAATAAAGACAATATCATAGTTTTTCAAAATAAATACCAAAAAAATAAGTAATTAATGTTTTAAATAATTTTAAAAAAAAAAAATTATGGATTTTAAGATAACCTACTAAAAATGAATAAAGGTAGAAATATAAGTGAGATTATAAACACTATTAAATTTCCAACAATTGTAAGTATTGCTAAAATACCTCCAACTTTCCGTGCAGTATTTTCTCGTTCAAATGTTTTTGCATCATTATTTTTATTTTTAGCTACAATTCCAAAAATTAATCCTGTAATATTAAGAGCTATATTTAATAGATCTAAATATTCATATCGTATATTTTCTAGAAAAGTTGCATCTGCTGTTGGATGATTACTAATAAAATGGAAAAGAACTATAAACATTAAATGAAATATGCTAAATCCAACAATAATAAGAGATGCTATTGAAAATGCTAAACATTTCTTTGAATAAGGTATTTCATTTCCTTCCTTTCCAACAAAACCTGGTTGAGAAGTTGAAAGATTTTTATTATCTTGTATTGTTTTAGAATCAATTACTGGTTTTTCTTCAACATTATCTGGCATTGTTTGAGAAGGTGTAATTGAAATATTACTACCACAATTATGACAAAATTTTTGATATTGATCTTTTAATTCTTCACCACAAATTGGACAAAACATGATTATTCCTCTAAATAATAAGGTTTTATACTTGTAAATAATATCTTATTTAATAATATTTAGATATTAATATTAATCTTTTATTATTTTTTCAAAAGAAACCATGATAAGAAAGTTCTTTAAATACAAGTTAATAGAATCTAAATTTCTTTTATTTTCAATATATATTTTTAAATTGTTATTTAATAAAATTTAATAAAAATGGAAGTAAATTATTTTATATTCTAAAGATTCCTTTAGTAATATGAAAATAGCTTTAACTTTTGATATTGAAAGAGATATCCCTAATATGTTAGATACATATTTTGGAATCAGATTCGGATTGATAAAGATATTAAAGATTATGGACGAATTCAATATCAAGGGTACCTTTTTTTGTACAGCAAATATAGTTCAGCGATTCCCAGAATATATAAGAATGATTGAGCTAAAAAATCATGAAATCGCATGTCATGGATTCAATCATGAACGATTAAATCAATTAGATTTCAAGGGATGCCAAGAAAAAATTTATCAGAGTAAAAAAATATTAGAGAATTTTTGTAAGAATTCAGAAATTGATGGATTTAGAGCTCCTTATCTAAAACCTCCAAAATTTTTATTTAAAATTTTAAACAATTTAGGATTTAAATATGATTCTTCAATTCAATCACATAATAATTTAGAATATTATCAAAATAATCCTTATCCAATTAAGGAATTCCATCCATCAAACTATAATATTTTTTTTAGATTTCCGATGGGAAATCTCCTATTAAAGAGTCAATCATTCAAGAATGAGTCACTTATATTATATTTCCACCCATGGGAAGCAGTAAATATGAGAAATTTCATATTCAATAATAACAAAAAAATAATTGATTTATTTAAAAAAGCAATTTTTAGACCAGATCATTGGGTGAATACTGGAAAAACATTTATTAAGAGATTCAGAGATTTTATTATCCGATCTATTTCCCAAAAAGCTGAATTTGTTCTATTAAAACAATTATTAATCTGAATAGAAAGTTCATTTCAATTAATCCCTATTGATAATATACGATTAATTAATTGAGAAAGAAATATTAAAAATATAACTATATTTAAGCTTCATTGGACTTTATGTTGTACAATGAGATTTCTCTTCGGTTATTATCATCATAAAGAGGAAGCCCAGATCTCTTTAAAAATTCAGGAGATTTATATTTTAACAAAACTACTTGACACTTACATGGTATTTTCATTGAAGCTACTCTTAAACGATCTTTTACTAAAGGTAAATTTTTAAGATTCACTCCGACATCTAAAATAATTTGTCCTGCTTTCACTCGAGCACATACACCTGTAGAACGACCAAAAGAATTCCTCATTCCAGATTGAACTCTATCTGCTCCTGCAAATGCCAACATCCTATTCTCTCTAAATTTTTGAAAAGGTTTTGGTCTAACACGGAATCTATACTGTTGTCTACCTAATTTTTTATCAAGCGCACCATTAACTGCTATTCTTATTGCTTCTAATGCATTCCCAGATATTTGAATTTGTTCCTGTACTTTAAGACCAACCATTATTTCCCAATCTTCCCAAGCTATCATTTTATTACCCCCCCAGTATCTCTGAATTTTTGCTTGTGTACCTCCGCGAGCATATTCTCTTCTATGATTTTCAGAACGTTTATGTTGATAAGGTCTTCTTGTCCACTTTTTATAACAATGCCAAGGTCTAGCATGAGCCATATTTATATACCTACCATCTATTATAATTATTTTAAACAAATATATAATTATTTTAAGAAATCCTTAATTTCTTAAAAGTTTAATCTTTTCCTAATTCTATAATGTTTTAGAGGTTAAATATTATTTTGAATTAAGAAACCTAAACTAAAACAACTAATTGACAAAATAAGTTTGATATTATTGAATATAATTAGGGGTGTATTAAAACAAAATTTATCTATGATTTTAAATAATAATTCAAAAATCTCGATATAAATGTGTAACAATAATTAGAAAGAGTAAAAATGATATTAAAGCACTATAATTATATTTTTTATTTGATAAAATAAAGATAAATATAATTAATCCAAATATGATATCAAGGAAAATAATAAGAATATTCTTTTTAAATAACCATTTTTCACCTTCTAGTCCCGAAAAATTCATACCAATTAATAAAGCTAGAGCCTCTCCTATTACTAACAAATTTAATATAATATTTAACCAAAAAATAATACTCTTCAATTTCTAAATCATCTACTTGATTCAAATATTATTTTACAATAAATCTTTAAAAGTTATGAAAATTAAAAAAAAAGAGGATTTAAATATTATTTTCTATAATTTTATTCTTTTTCTATAATTCATTGCTGTTAAACATGATGCTAAACCTATTGTTATGATTAAGATATACAAATCATATCCAGGAATTTTAGATTCATTAGATGGCGATCCTCTTTGACCTATATATTCAATTGATATTAAATATTCCTGATTAAAAAGTAAACTTATACTCCTTTGAAATCCCTCTTCATCATAAGTAACAACCATTTCAATAATATTTGCATATACACTTTGTGTCCATGTAAAATTATTACCCGATATAGTAATATCAGCATCCCAATCAATATTTTCTAAATAATTATTTACAGGTTTTAGAATAATACTCAAATCATCATGGATATTTATTATATTGGAACCATAATCAGCTGGATCTAAATAAATATTAAAATTCATTCCATTGAAAGGAGTGGTTTTATGGAAATTATCCTCATTTATTGTCCAATCCCAAGCTCTATAAACTATTGTCCAATATGTTGATGTACTTAAAACATTTGTTATTTCATAACATCGTTTTTTACCTAAACCTGCATTAGGAAAATATGCAGAAAGGTCTACACCAAGACTATTTGCTAATGTTTCATTCCATTCTATAATTTCATATATAAAAGTAGTTCCAACTTCAGCATATCCTGAAGTGAGATTGTATTCACTTATTGGATCAGGAACCATAGATAAAGTTGTGAAATAATATAAACTTGTTTCAGTAAATGTTCCACCTGCAGCTAAATAACTTCCATTTGCCGATAAAGCAACACAGTAAATTGAACTATCTGTTTTATAACTCCAATTTGGCAAGAAAGACGTTCTATTATAAAAGAAGACAGAATTTAATCCACTATCGGGGATATATTGATAACCAGCAGCAACATAATTCCCATCTTTAGAGATAGATACACCATATACATAATTAGAACCAAAAATGAAATATTCATGTTCCGGTGTAGGACCCGTCTGGTTATATAGACAGCATATACCATTCATTCCCCCAACAACAAAATAACTCCCATCATCAGTAATATCTAAAGAATAAATATCTCCTGATAGACTATTATCCTCCCACATTGGAATATCGCTTGTATTATTATAAAAATATATATATCCCGCCGTACATCCAACAGCAATATAATTTCCATCAGCGGATATTTCTACACAATTTTTAAATGCATTTGTTGAATCAGACCATTGTGGAGTTGAACTTGATCTTTCATATAAATAGACGCTAGAACCACTTCCAGCAGCTATATAACTTCCATCAGCAGAAATAGAAACTGTGTATACATTATCTGATGGATCTGGATTACTCCAAATAAAAGGATCGGAGGGGCAAGTAACATTAAAAAGACAGATTATGTCATTACCTGCTGTTCCTGCAACAGCATAATTGCCATCAGCAGAAATAGCAACATCAACCACTGGCTCTCCTATTGAGTAACTCCATTCGAAGGTTTTTAATTCTGATTTTGTATTATTAAAAAGGTATACAGTACCATTATTGCACCCTACGAAAATATATTTACCATCAGCAGAAATATCGACTGATCTTGGGCTTGTGTTAGTCATAGTATAATTCCATAATGCTGTAGAATTTGCCCTATGAAATAAAGAGACCATCCCATTAAACCATTCCATGCAGCATATAATGTAATCTCCATTATCAGAAACAGCCACTTGATTTGGTTCATATGCTAACATAGAGTTCCATAGAAGATGTGTGTCAGCAGTGTGAGGGAGGGAATAATCTTTATTTGAACTCTCGATATCAAACAAGATTAATCTTGTAAAGGATGAAAATATAATAATGCTAAGTAATATAGCTTTAAAAATTACCATTTTCTTTTTCATAAAATGAATCACTTTTTTCTCATATGTATATATTTTTGATTTTTATAGATTGATTATGCAAAATAAGTAAAGTTATATAAAAACTTTTGAGGTACTATCTTCTAACTATTTTTACATTGCAGATTTTTTTATTATTAATAGTTAGATATTTAATTCTATAGTTTTTTTTTTAATGTTCTCGAGATATTCATTAATTATTCTTTCCTGAATATTAAAAATTTGAGTGAAAAACATTAACTTGTGTTTTATATCATTATTTAATGTTATAGGTAAATTAGAAAAAAAATCTTAAAACCAACTAGTTGAAAATTTATGCTTTTTTTTTTGTATTACTTGACTTTCAAAGTTATTTTATATAATGAGATGTAATTGACTCTAACTAAA
>CAZGJX010000014.1:0-50532 GCA_964525635.1 uncultured archaeon | reverse complement strand
TGAATGATTTTTAATTTTAGATTCACTACCTAAATTCTAAAATACCCTCAATTAATAATTTTTACTTTTTCTAAACCCCAACAAATAATTTTTTTGTAAATATTATTCTAAGTGAAAAATAGAAATTATTTGTGAATAAATTTCTTTTTAAAATCAAAATATACCAAATAAGAATTAAACCCGATTTAAAGATCTCTCGAATTATTTAGAGGATGCATAGATGTGTAAGATTGTTTCAATTTGGAAATATCGTTTTTTGCATAAATACGTGTTGTATTTGGACTACTATGGCCTAAAATATCTTGAAGTTCGCTAATATCCATTCCTGACCTTCTTAGATGTGTTGCACCTGTATGACGGAAAACATGAGGTGTGATCTTTTTTGATTCTGGAAATCCACATTTCTCTTTAATATATTTTATATCATTTTGGACAACCCTAGGTTTTAATTGTTCATTTCTTGTGTTTACTAATAAATAATCGTCTGAATTATATTTTATTCTATCATCTAAGAATTTATAGATATATAGGATTGTTCCTCGATCTACTGGAACTATTCTTTCTTTATTTCCTTTTCCTCTTAATCTAATATATCCTTTTTCAAAATTTACATCATTTATTCTAATACTGCATAATTCACTTACTCTTGCCATTGTGGAGTAAAATAATCGAATCATTAAGTAATATCTTTCACTTTTCCTAGAATTAAATATTTTTCTATTCTTTAGGTTATTAAGTATTATTTTTACATCGTTTATATCTAAGAATTTAGGAAGACTCTCTTCTATCCTGATTTTTGGTGTTTTAATAGTAAGCATTGGATTATTTGAAATGAACTCATTAAGTGTTAAAAATTTAAAATATGATCTTAAACATGCAATTTTACGACCAATTGCTTTTTTTGTATATCCTTTATCTTTTAGGATTTTTAGAAATAATCTTATTTTCTGACGTATTAGCTTATGCTCGATTTCAACATCACCTATTATTTCTATTAATTTCTCTAAATCATATCTATATGCTTTAATAGTTGATGTACTACATCCTTCTTCAACTTCTTTTGCGATTAAAAAATCCTCAATAAAATCAGAAATTTTATAATCTTCCATAATAATGATAATATTACGGAGATATTACATAATATATTGTATTATGTGGATAATATTTTAAATATGTAAAAGTTAAAACTATATTTTAGTATTAAGATCTGAACTAATGAATATATAAAAGAAAAAAATAGAATTCAATGTAATTATGTTGAAAGAAGTTATTTTCAATTTTTAATTCCTAAAGCTATTTAATTAAGGATATTTAGCATCTTTGAATAAAATAAATATTACAATTTTTCTAATTGTCTAACATATTTAGCAGCATTAATACCTGCGCGAGCACCTTCAGCTGCTGCAAATATTGCTTGGAACACACCTCCAGTTATATCTCCTGCTGCATAAACTCCTTTTAGATTAGTTTCCTGATTTTCATTTACAATTATATTTCCTTTATTATCCAATTCTATCCCAGCTTTCTTGAAAATTGAATTAGATGGAACATAAGTAAAAATAAAAAGTGCATCTAAACTAAATTCTTTTATTTCATCTGATTTAGTTGATAAGCATTTAATCTTTTCCAATAATCCCTCTGGATTAGAGATTAATTCAATAATTTCCATATTCTCAATTATTTTGATTTTCTTTTTCTTTATTTTTTCTATATTTTCTGGTAATTCCTCAATACTTTTCGATGTGATTATATTTACATAACACCCCATTTGATGAAGAATTAGAGTATCTTCAATTAATTCCTCATCTTCACCATATAAAAATACGATTTTCTCTCTATATAAAGGTCCATCACAAAGTGCACAATAAGACACTCCATATCCTAATAAATCAGATTCTCCTTTAATAACTTCTTTTCTTTCCCCTATTCCAGTTGCGATAATGATTGCATCAGCAGTAATATTTGCGGATCTTGTTGAGATCATATTCTTTCCCATACCTAGCATCAATGCTATGATATCTCCTTTAATTATTCTGACTTTATTTAGACTTAGAACATGATCCTTGAATTTACTTAGTAATTTATCGCCTTCAATACTTTTTTCTCCAAGCCAATTCTCTATTCGTTTTGTTTTTCCTAAAGCACTTATTTGTTTTCCTTCAAGAACAATTGTATCTCTATTAGCTCTACTGCTATAAATTGCAGCATTTAATCCTGCTGGACCTGCGCCAATAATACATATATCACATGTATATTCTTTCATTATATCTAACATAACTATATGTAATAAAAAGAAATATTCTTCTTTTAATTTTGTGATAGATTTTTAAAAAAAAAACACAATTTAAGATTGAATTATATCTATTCCGAAGAATAAATATATTTAAAATGTAGAAAAAGCTGAAAACCTAATTAAAATAAAAGACTTTGTTTTTTAAATTAACTTTATAAATGATTTTTTGAGCTTTATAATGAATTGAAAGATGAAACAGAAGAAATAATATATAAAAATAATAAAAAATATAATCCTGATTACTTAGATTTTAAAAAAGAATAGAATTAATTATTTAAATTATACTAGAAAAATCATAATTAAAATTGATTAACATAAAGTCTATTCTTAAAGATTATTCCTTTATAATTATAAATTTTTGTATATCTCAAGAAATCTTATTTTAAATATTTCTATCTATTTCTTCTTATTAAAATTTATTATAAGAATTCAATTTGAAATATATAGGAATAGGATTAAATTTAGACAAATATGCATTGTTTTAAGAATTATATGATTAATCTAGTATCCTTAATTAATTAAAAAAAATATTTACTTAAATTTGAACAATATTAATCTCTTTACATTCAAGATTTTCTTGCTTATTATCACTATATTCATCTTTATAACAGAGAAATATTTTATATTCTATATCTTTCTCTAATATGGGGGTTTCATAATTCATTTTTTGCCATTTATAATTTGAAGTAGTGTATTGAAATTGTGTGGGATTAGTATAAAAATTTCCATAAGGATTTATAATAGCGATATAAATAGAAGGTGTTGTTATAGGTTCAGTAGTTATACGAAATTGAAATGTAATGTTAAGTTTATGTGACTTCTTAAGCATTATATTATTCCAGAATCCCGCCATTTCATTAAAAGTTCCACCACCTGGTGCCTCACTAGCTTTATAAACTCCAATGTTTTCTTCAGGATAGCTAAATAATACTTTTTGTTGATCTTCAGTATAGACTGATGGGTGATCGGGAAGGTCGCGATACATAATATCATTAATCCATAAATTTTTATCATATAAAAATTCAGAAGAATTTAATGTATATGGAGTAATTTCAATATTCTTATATTCAAGATTTGTTTGCCAATTATGTTCAGCTCCATCCACATAACAGAGAAATATCTTATATTCTATATCATTTTCCAATATAGGGGTTTCATAATTCACTTCTTGCCATTTATAATTTGAAGTAGTATAGTGAATTAGTGGGGGATTATAATAAGAACCATTAGGATATATAATAACAATATACATATAAGGTATTATTGGAGCGGTATGGGTGATCCGAAAATTAAATGTTATATTTAATTTATCTGATGTTTTAAGTGTTATATTATTCCAAAATCCAACCATTTCTACATATGTCCCGTCACCTGGAGCTTCTCTCATTCTGTATACTCCAATGTTATCTTCAGGATAACTAAATAATACTTTTTGTTGATCCTCAGAATTATCAAATTCATGTGTATCAAGATTGAAAATACCAGCTGTCCATAGATCCTCATTATATGCAAATGAATTATCAACATTGTTGATATTAAAATAAATTAAAAAGGAACTAAAAATTGAAAAAGATCCTAAAATTAATGATATTAAAATTAACCTACCTTTCTTTTTTCTAATTAAATCTATTTTTCTCATTGTTCAATCAATTTATTATTTGATGTAAAATTAATAATGAAAATATAAGTTATTGTTCTAATTTAGTTTTAAAAATTCTTTAAATAAATATATTATTATGAGTGAATATAGATAAAAAAAAATTTTTATCTTTTTAGGTAGAACTTGAAAAATAAATTATTTTGATAAAGAAAATAAAAATTATTTAAAAGTATTTATTTAAGATTGAGAATTTGATCACTATTTTATTCTCTGTTGAAAAATGCGTATTACATGAATATCTATAAAGAATTTTAATATTTCTTTCATAATATAAAAACAATTGAACAAAAGAGAATCTTTCAAATTAATGTGAAACTATTATGAATTTGGAACCTTTTCCATCAAACCAGCAAAAAGAGATGATTGAAAGGTATAACAGCGGTTTTTTGGAAATTCAAAGTCCAGACATTCAAAGAATTCTGAGTATTGCTGAAGAAATGATTAATAAAAATTCATATTTAAACATTAAATTACTTGAAAAAGCTGTTCGAAAAGAGTTAGGATTACATAGAAAGGATATAATAGAAAAAATTGAATTTCTACTTAATAAAAAATTATTGATTGAAGGATCTAAATATACGAAAAAAACAGTTCTTAATAATCGGTTAAGACGAAAAATTTACTATTGTATTATAGCTAGTAAAGGTATCAGTTTTTCATCACTAAAAAATAAAATATT
Source organism: uncultured archaeon (assembly GCA_964525635.1). Classification (GTDB taxonomy): domain Archaea; phylum Asgardarchaeota; class Lokiarchaeia; order Sigyniarchaeales; family SOKP01; genus JAFGOA01. The sequence continues at coordinate 45,900 of CAZGJX010000014.1, read as the reverse complement.
TAGTAAAAAAAAAGGAAGTACTGGACATTTTATCTGGCATATTGGTATGCTTCTGAAATTTAAGTTAATAAATAAAATAAAAATAGGTAATTCATCATTTTTTATTCCCATAGGAATGAATGAAGAATTAGCTAAACTTTCTTTTTTTTGTAAAGATAAAATAACCAAGAAAATAATTTCTCTTATTATATCAGCCAATAAAATCAAGAGATCAGAAATATATAAAATTATTGGTGAAAACCGGCATAATGTGTATTATAGATTGAATATATTATTAGAAAATGAAATTATTAGATTTTTAGATAGTTCTAAAAAAGAATTATCTTTAAATTATAAAATTATAAAATTATACAAAAATAATTTTGAATTTGGAGAATATAATTTTAATTTAAAAAAAAAAAAATAAAAATTAAATAAGTCAAGTGAAAAATATATGGAATTATATCTTTTATTGGAATCTATTAGTGAGATATTTGTAGCAATTATATGTATAATTACAATATTAATAATAGAAGTCACTTCAATCAATGAAAAAAGGAATATTACATTATTTTATATTGACTTAGGTTTAATATGTTTTGCGATTTTTAATATTGCAAATGCTCTATCCATTGTTCTAATAAATGCTGATTTTTCACGAATAGCGGGTATAGTAATATTTCCAACTGTACTTTTCATAATTATTGGTATCAATTATACTAAGAAAGAATCCTATTTTTCTAAGGTTCTTATCCTAATTATTACCTTAGGAGGTATTCTAGTTTATCTAGGACTTCAGCCAGAAGCTATTCAAATGGATAAAGATATTCAAATATATGGATGGTATGGTTCATTTAGGATTCTTGTAAATCTATTTTATTTTATAATTCCTTTATATTTGTTATACTGGGGATATAGAACTTGGAGAAATTCTCCATTTACTTTAAAAAAGGATACATTGATCTTTTTCATAGGACTTATCATTTTATCCATGGGGGTAATATTATTTATGTTTTTAGTTCTCATTAATCCTCTTTTAATAATAGCAGTAAATATATCTATACTAATAGGATTCAGTATAATATCTTTTATAATTGCTCGAGAGCCTAAAATTCTACATATTTTACCATTTCAAATTTTTAGAATTATTGTTAAAAATCGAGACGGACAACCAATTTATGATTATAATTGGTCAGATTATGATATCAGTGAAATAATTTTTACAGAATTTCTTAATGCTATCCAAATGATAAGTGAGGAAATTATGAATATCGGGGGGGTTTTAGATATAAAATTAGAGGAGGGGATTCTTCATTTAAATGATTCGAAATATATCACAGTAGGAATAGTTACTTCTAGATCTTCTAAATCCTTAAGAGAATCATTAATTGATTTTACTGATGAATTCGAGAATAAATATGAGAGACTTTTAAAAAAAACATGTATAGATATGAATGAATATAAATCAGCTTATGTATTGATAAAAAAACATTTTCCTAATTCCTCATCACGGTTCATAAAAAGTAAGAAGAGTCCAATTTATTTACCAAATAAATTGAGGAAGCCATTAAATATTATTGATAATAAAATAAAAAACATTATTCAAGATACCGAAGAATATGAGATTGTTTTAGAAGATTTAGTAAAATCTCCTATGAATACTAATTCTGATTTTCTTGAACTTTATGAGGAATTAAAAGATGAACCAGATAAAGAATTTTCATTTAAGATTCCAAAAAACTCAAATATTGGTTTTTTAGATTTTAAAGAAGAATAAATGAAAATATGAGATCTTTACAATAGGTATATAAACCGAGTAAATAATAATTTAGTCTTTGAAAAAAGTTATTCTTTCTTAAATTTTTTTACATAGTAATAAACCCTTTCCTAATGGTACAATGATCCCATCAACACGATAATCATTTAAAACATTTTCCAGCATTAGTTTTAATCTATCATAGTGACTAATAGCATTATCGGCTATAAAAATACCTCCTTTAATCATATTTGGAATGATTAAATCATAACACTTTTGATAAATTGCTTTCTCAGCATCTAAAAAACAGAAAGAAATATTTTTATAATTATGTAAATATTGAAGAACATTACCTTCAATTAAATCAATTTTATTTTCTAACTTGGTTGTTTTAAATGTTTCTTTAGCCATTTTTATTTTTTCTTTTAGAATTTCAAAAGTCGTAATTTTTTTATTGTTATTCTTACATGCTAATGCGATCCAAAGAGTAGAATAACCTGCACTAGTGCCTATCTCCAAAATTTCTCCATTTGGAGCACTAGCTGCCATTAATGCAAGAAATTTTCCTGTTTCAGGAGGTATTTGACGGAGTCTTTCTAATCTAGGAGTGCCATTAATTCTATCTCTAGAATCTATTTCCTCTAAATATTTAATTCTTTCTTTTATGAGTTTTGGAATATTATGAAACATTGTTATCAATTCGATTGAAAATTAAGAAATTTATCATTTATTGATTAAAACTCACATATAATATATAATAAACTGATAATCACTATTCTGAAACTAATATTATATTCTCAGGATATATAGGAAATATCGCATAACTTCTCTTTCACGAACTTTTCTTTAAAATCAGCACTAATCCCTTAAAACTGATATATAGTTATAATTCAATAGTAAACTGAAAATTTTTCATAAAATACTTTATGATAGAAGTAATTTACTATATTAATGAGAATCTTAATCACTGGTGGAGGAGGTTTCATCGGTTCTCATATTGCTGAGTTCCTTGCTCAGAAAGATCATTCCTATAAAATCCATGTTATAGATAACCTTTCAAGAGCTAAATTATTGAATCCAGATACTTCCAAAAAATTTACATATAATTGGCAATATTTAAAAAAATATACCAATATCACTTTTTATAAGAAGGATCTACGAGATTTCGTTTTTTTAAAAGAATTAATTAAAAATAAGAATTTTGATATTATTTTTCATACTGCTGGACAAACTGCGGTTGTGAATTCTTTAAAATTTCCATATTTAGATTTTGAAAATAATGTTATTGCCTCTATAAATCTATTAGAAGCCGTTAGAATTTCTAATTCAAAATCCAAATTAATATTATGTTCCACAAATAAGGTCTATGGAGATAATGTGAATAATATCAATCTAATTGAAAAGGAATTAAAATATGAGATTAACGATCGATACATAGATGGTGTTCCAGAAGATTTTAAAATAGATTTATGTCATCATAGCCCTTATGGTACATCTAAACTCTGTTCTGATCTATATTTTCAAGAATATGGATATTCATATGGATTGGATACTAATATATTTCGTATATCTTGTGTCTATGGTCCAAGACAATTTGGAGTAGAAGCTCAAGGGTGGTTAGTACATTTCATCATTAGTGCTTTAAAGAATCAAAAAATCACTATTTATGGAAATGGAAAACAAGTAAGAGATATTCTTTATATCTCTGATCTAATAAATGCATTTAACAATCTTATAGAAAACAACATAAAAAATGAAGTTTTCTGTTTGGGGGGTGGAAAGAGAAATTCAATATCAATATTAGAATTAATAATTATTTTAGAGGATTTACTTAATAAGAAGATTACCTATAAATTAGCTGATTGGAGAGCAGCTGATCAATTAGCTTACATTTCAGATATCTCTAAAGCTCAAGAAATTCTAAAATGGAGTCCAATAATCAATCCAAAAGAAGGAATCGAAAAAACTTTAAAATGGTATAAATTAAATATCAATCTTTTCAAGTAAAATATGAATATTACTAATTTAAAACGAGATTTTTAATAATAGTAAAATTAATTTATGAATAAAACATTAATATTTCATTATAAGCAGTCTATTTTTTAACATCTTATTATTCTTCATTCACTTTATAAGGTTTGGGCAATTAATCTTCATATAATTTCTATTTAATTTCAAAAATTATTTAAAAGATACTGAAATCTTTAAATTTCAGTATATACAGACAAAAAAACTATAAAGTGAAAAAAAAAAATGGAAGTACCTTTATTAATAATAATTGCATTAATTTCTGGTATTTTAGCTATACTTTTAGCATTATTATTTGCTAGAAATGTCATGAAAGAAGATCCTGGAAATGAAAAAATGCAAGAAATATCAGGGTATATTGCAAGTGGTGCTAAAACATTTATTGAAGTTCAATACAAAATCTTAATTCTCTTTGTTGCAGGAATATCAATCATTTTATTATTTGCCATAAAACCTGGTGAATATAGTTGGGCACACATGATAACATATCTTATTGGAGCTGGAGGTTCTATGTGGGCAGGTTGGCTAGGAATGATAGTTGGAGTAAAAGCAAATACAAGAGCGGCTCAAGCCTGTACAGTAGGAATCAAAAAAGGATTTGAAGTATCATTTTTTGGTGGTTGTGTTATGGGTTTAGCTGTTGTCGGTGTTGCTTTGATTGGAGTTTCTTCTATATATTGGATTGCTGGTGCAACTGAAATTGTATCAGATCCTGCTACTATTATTCTGGGTTTTAGTTTTGGAGCAAGTAGTGTTGCTTTATTTGCAAAATGCGGTGGTGGTATTTTTACAAAAACTGCTGATGTCGGAGCTGATTTAGTAGGAAAAGCAGAATATAATCTTCCTGAAGATGATCCAAGAAATCCTGCTTCTATTGCTGATAATGTAGGTGATAATGTAGGAGATATTGCTGGTATGGGAAGTGACTTATTTGATAGTTATGTTGCTTCTATTGTAGCTGCAATGCTTTTAACTGGAACTTTAGGTGTAATAGCTGGGGAGATTTTTGCCATTTTACCAATTTTAATATGTTCTTTTGGATTATTCGCTTCAATAATTGGAATATATATAATTAAGATGTGGAAAACAGATATACCAAGTAAATTACTAAATGGTGGAACTTATCTTGCAACAGCTATTTTTATAGGATTAGCAGCAGTATGTATTGGATTGGTTACATTATTCTTAACGGATTCTGAAGATATTAGATTTGCTTGGGCACTATGGGTTTGCGCTACAGTAGGTATTTTATCTGGTGTAGTTATTGGATGGACAAGTGATTACTTTACAAGAGAGGATAAAACACCAACTAGAAATATAGCTTTAGCTGCACAAGAAGGTCATGCTGTTACTATTTTAAGTGGTTTTAGTTATGGTCTTCTAAGTGTTTTTCCACCTGCTTTAGGACTTGTTGCTGCGATGGCTGGTGCCTATTGGATCGCTGATTTTGCACATGCAGGAGCAGGGGTATATGGGATTGCAATAGCAGCTGTAGGTATGTTATCAATAGTTGCGACTATCGTTTCCAACGACGCTTATGGTCCTATTTGTGATAATGCTAGAGGTATTGCAGAACAAGGAGCCCTTGGGGATGAGGTAATAAGAACAGCAGATAAATTAGATTCTGCAGGAAACACTGCGAAAGCAATTACTAAAGGATTTGCTATAGGTGCTGCTAATTTAACTGTACTCGCATTACTTTTCTCATTTGCACAGGAAGCAGGAGGATTACCTCAGGGAATAAATCTTTTAAATCCAAGTGTATTAATTGGAGCATTTCTTGGTGTTGTTGCACCTGCTTTATTCTCAGCTATCTTAGTTTTAGCTGTACAGAGAAATGCTGGTAAAATGGTAAATGAAATCCGAAGACAATTTGAAGAGAATCCAAAAATACTCACAGGGGAAGAAGCTGCTGATTTTAACAAATGTATTGATATCGCAACTAAAGGTTCAATTAAAGAACTAATTTTTCCTAGTATAATATCTATATTATTTCCTATTGCTATTGGAATACTCTTTGGTGTTGCTTCTTTAGGAGCTTTCTTAGGAGGAGCTATTCTTTCTGGTTTTGTATTTGCAATATTTATGAGTAATAGTGGCGGAGCGTGGGATAATGCTAAGAAATGGATTGAAGACGGCAATTTAGGTGGAAAAGGAACAGAAACTCATAAGGCCGCAATAACAGGAGATACTGTTGGAGATCCTTTTAAAGATACATCTGGTCCAAGTATTAATACATTGTTAGTCGTAATGTCTCTTACAGCAACCCTTTTCGTAGGATTATTCTTATTAGAAATATTCCACTATGGAGCTGGAATAATAGGATTTTACTTATAAAATTAAAATGTTATAACATATCTTTTTTTTTATTTTTCTTATTTTAGAAATTTAAGTTAATATATTAGATAAAGAGAGTGCCATATTCTAAATTTTCTTATGTAATTTATTAATAATACTCTTTTATTCTTTGCTTATATTTTTAAAATAGTAAATTTGATTTAAGAAGGATCTTTTAATATAATACGATTATTATGCCTGAAAAATTTGATAAAATGGGAAAAAGAAAAAGAATTGTTTTGATAGCTCATGACAATCGAAAAGGAGATCTGCTAGATTGGGCTAGATATAACAAAGGAACATTACAAAGACATGAATTATATGCAACTGGAACAACAGGTAAAATCTTGAAGGAATATCTTGGATTAGACATTATAAGGATGCAATCGGGACCATTAGGGGGAGATCTACAAATAGGGGCAATGATTTCAATGGGAGAAATAGATTGTATGATTTTTTTTTGGGATCCTTTAGAAGCACAACCCCATGATGTTGACGTAAGAGCATTACTTAGGATAGGTGTAGTATATAATATTCCAGTGGCATGTAATAGAGCAACTGCTGACTTTCTAATATCATCTCCGTTATTATCAACAGAATATGAAAAAATGTTAATTGATTATAAGACACGAATGAAAGTGGAACTTCCTCAACATTAAAGAACACTTATTTTTGATTAAATTAAATAAAAGGAAAAAAATAAAAAGGCAAAAACACTATTTTTAACTTGACAAATGAGATTCGAGGCTGACGGTTGGTTTACCAGCTGAGGAACCTCGCCTCACACTCCAAGCAAGGTGTGGGAGAATCCCATTACAGTGAAAACTGTAGTTTAAGTAATAGAAACGGCACCGCCCTTTCGCTTATATTAATGATTTGGAGATAAGCCAAAGAAATAGCTTAAGGGAATGGTTGAAACGAGCTAAACCCTTGGTGCAAGGCCAAATGAAAGCGATGAGGACTTGGAGCGAGCTTTAGGTAGGCCGCATAGTTAGATGCCTCAACTATATCTTGGTGACAAGTATAAAGTACAGAAAGGCGGGTATGGATCTCAGTTGTCACCTTTCTTTCTTTTAAAATATAATGATTAAATCCTCAGTTTGATTTTATGAACTCATATTTTTATTGAAATCAATTCTTCATTATAGAAGTTAAGGTAGAAAAAACATGAAATATCTTTCATAATTTATACTCTAATACAATATGTCTTCTCTCTCTCCATGCAGAATTGTATTTTTGTATAAAACTAATCATTTTTTCATTATTAATATTAAAAAAACCAGTACCATAAAGAGGTCTTTTATCTTTTTTCAGACCAGTTAGATATTGCATAAATCGAGCCCACATAAATTTAATCAATCCTTTTCCTTGATACTGTTTATTAATTACTACATGTTCAAGACTAATGACATGAGAATCATATGGATTAGGGATAATATATCCACATGCAACTATAGTATTTGAAGGAAGATGTAATGTAATCCAACCTAATTTATCCAGAATATGTTTATTTGATATATACTGTAATATAGTTTGTGAGTTTATCTCTACATTTGGTGTTATTTGAGAATGTTCTGGCATATTTTCACTTTGAAGTTTAATAAAGTGATCCTTATAATTTAAAATATCATCAATACCAATCATTATAAAGTCAAATTCATTCTCATATTGATTAATACTTTCAAAATATAGTTTTTTTATTTCTAATGTATAGGTATCAAGGGTAAATTGTTCATAAAATCCATTTTCCTTGAATTGTTTTAAATATATAGGGGGATCTACTGAACGCCCAATAAAAGTTCGAGTATTACTCCCACTAAACATAAAACCATATCCGAATAAAATTGTTGGTACATTAATCGGACCACGGATATATGAGAAATTATGATCTTTAGCGTAGGTTATAATTTCATCTATTAGTTTCTGAATTATATTTTTGTTATGATTTAATGCTTTAAAGAATCCAAAATAAAGCGTAGTTGCTTCATTATAAATTATAGCTATGCCTATTATACTACTTTTTTTAAATAATGAATCCTTACGTTTATTTTCCTTAATGAGTATTGCTTTTACTTTATAGTTCTTAAGGGAAAAGTGAATTAAATCCTTAAATTGGGGTAAAATAGGAATACTTGTTCCTAATTGTAATATTGGTAATATATTTTCAATAGACTCTTCAATAATTGCTCTATTCATACTTCTTCCCTAAAAACAACACAATAAAGATATATAATTTATATATTTATAACCATTATGGCTTAATAAATCTTATATTGAGACAATTTTATTATCTATTAAATGGAAAATGGGGGCTCTATAAATAAATAGTGTTCTCTCCTTTTTTGTCCTTATCTTTTAGATGAAGATGGCAATTTTTTTATTATATTACTATTCTATAAATGAATTTTCCAATCTATTTTCACCTTGAGAGATCCTAAATAATTCTTTAGTCTCGAGAATAAGATTAGACTCTAAATTAGGATTAATTTGCTGTTTATAATAATTGAATAATATAACATCATAAAACGAATTTGTCTCTTTATTAAATTGAAGACATGGAAGATACCCTCTTGGTATAAATCCTGCTTGATAAAATAACTTTTGATGTTTTGGACAGCGAGCAGATACATAACATTCAGCATATCGTATGTTATGATTTTTAATGAATAGTATTAATTTTCTTAAATAGACTACCAATTCTTCCAAATCATCAATAAAATATTCTATATTCTCTATATTATTGCTATATAAATTAAATTGATATTGAAAATAAGAACTAGTATTTTTAATTCGCATTGTTGTAAGACTATTATCATATTTGTCAAATAATGCCTTAGTAATAATGTTATTTTTAAAGTCAAGGATTTTTTCTTTATTTAAATTTAAATTAGGATTTTTAATTATGATATTTCCCAAATTATATCTTTTATTGGAATAAATATAACATACTAAGACCTGTCTTATTATCTTATTTACTTTTTGAGACCTATATTTATCAAACACGTCTTTATCATGAATGATTGTGAAAAATTCTGATTCTACTTGATTGTAAAAAATATCTTTATTAGGTAGAAATCCAACTGGTTTTAGCCCTACGAGTGATTCTGCATATTGAGGTGTCTTACTATATGTTCTTACTTCGCTTGTCCAAATTAGAATCTTGTTTTTATAAAAATTCCAGAGATAATATATAAAACACAACCAAGTTTTTAGATTATCAATTTTGCCTTGATACTCCTTTTTTATCGCAAATCCAAAGATATATCCTTTCTTTTTATCTAGTTCTAATTTTGCTCCTACACACCCAACGATTTCATTATCCAATGTTTTAAATATAAACCACATATATTGCTGACTTTTAATCATATATTTTATTTCTTTTTTATCTTCTAATTTCTTATAAGGATAGGTCTTATCATATGCGCTTTTGAATATATTACAAATAGTTTTCGCATGATCAGGGAGGGCTATCTGCAAAATTGGGAGTATCTTATGGGAACGATCCCCAAGTCCAAAATTAAAATCGATAATCATCCCATTCTTAATATTTGGAAAGGAAATGATATGATATTTATTTAAGAAATCATCTATTGTGATAAAATTTCTTTGAATTTTGCTGGGAACTTGATTCATTCTTTCTTATTTAAAATTAATTTATTATAGTCAATTGGATAAATTACTTTTTAAATCTTTATGTTTTATGAATAATATTATCTAACAAAACTTTAAATTGTAGATATAAAATTATTAAGTTATAAATAAAAAAAAGAGAATTATTATGGATTGGACTAGATTATTTATCGTTCTAATCCCTCAATCAATAACTATAATATCATTTGGATTTATTGCATATAAAATTTTAATGAGAAGAAAAGATAGATCCTCAGTTCTATTAAGCTCATTTTATTTAGCGCTTGTTTTTGCGTTTAGTATTAATTTAATAGCTCTTTATTTAATATATTCTGATTCTCAGCTGAATACCCTAATAACACTGCTTTATTTCATTGTAACTTATTTAATTTTATTTGGATTTTTCTTTTTAGTTCTTTTTATAATTAACCTATACTTTGTAAATACAATATTTAACCTTAAGATTACAATGCTTATTTTAAGTTTATCGGGGATTTCATCGATTATTATTCTAGTTCAACCAGAGGGGATTACACTATCAGAGGACTTTTTAGTCCAATATAGCATAGAACTTTTAATTTCTTTATATATATTCATTTTCTTAGCGATTGTTATCCCTTCATTAATTTTAACAATAAAGGTGTTACAAAAAATCCACCACCATTCCTTGAAAAAGAAATTTAAATTATTTGCTATTGGATTGATTGTAAAATATTTTGATTTATATGGAGCTATATTGTACAATACGTGGCATTTCCAATTGTATAGATCAATATGGAGTGGAATTACTTCTTTCTTACTAATCGCGTCTGCCCTTCTTATTTATTATGGAGTCGGTAAAAATTTAAGTTCTGTAAATTTAAAATAAGAGGTTATTGATTGGTTGATTAATTTACCAAAAGAAATTGAAAGCCTTTTTCAAGTAATTAATATATATAAAGATTTATACGCAATTAATTATTTAAAATTCAATAATGAACATTTATTTGGGTTCGTAATGATAGAAGAAGACAAAAATCAAAAAGAAAATCAAAGAAAAATAGAGATTGTAATTTCAGTTAAGCCAGAATTCTATGAAATTAAATCATTCAATATTAAAAATGGTAAAAAGGAAAGCATTGAAGATAAACCACTATGTGGCGTAAAAATGGAAGGTTGTTTAGACTCTGATGAATTTTTGAGAGATTTAGAAGATGTAATTCTAAATGAGGAAAAATTCAGATTTTATCCTAACTTTCCTTAATAAAAAAGAAAATTAAATTTTAAATCATTATAAAATACTTTTGATTAAGATCGTTCAATGAGGTTTATTTTTATGTTCCTATTAGTAAAAACATCATCTTTCATATGTTTAACTAAATGTCAACCTTATAATTATAAAAATATAAATGTATAAAAGATCAGATAATAATTAAGGAATTACTTACATAAAGAAATTCAGTTGATGAGATAGATGAGTTATAATAAAGATATACTAATTGATTTCCTAAAAGAATTACTATTAATGATTGAACAAGGTGCAACTGGAAATGATCTAGCCCGTGAAATTGAAAAAAAAAAAATGACCCGAGAATTAATATATGATGGAATTGTGTTTTATGACACTTTCTTAGAAATTGGTGATAACATTGTTAATGATACTCCAGATGAAGAAAAAAAAGATTATGGACATTTTAAAATTGTTGAAGATAGTCATAAACAAGTTTTTCTAAAGTGGGCAACGGAACTTATAGAGAACTATAAAAAACAAAAATTAAAAGAAGAAATATATAAAAGATATAAAAAATCTAGAGATAAATGGTATACTGAGGATCTTTATTGTGAAAAATGTGGAATAAGAATAAAAGATAAACATCAAAAGGTATGTGAAGAATGTGGTACACCCGTGAAAAAATAAAAATATGAATAAAAATGAGATTGTCAACCCAATATAAAAAATTACATGAAAAAATGAAGAAAGAAAGGAACAAAGATGATAATACCTTCATTTTTCCTTCTGAAGAAATAAAATTAAATATTAAAAGAGAACATGAAAAGAAAACAGAACATAATATTATAGATATTCTAAGAGATTTACATTTTTTCAAAAAACTACTGAAAATAATTGAGGAAGGTGGTACTGGTTTTGATTTGGCATATGAGATTGAAAAAAACCATGCTATTAAAAAATTAATTTATAAAGGTATTTTATTTTATAACAATTTTATTGAAATTGGCGATCAAAAATTTATAGATATACCTAATACAATAAAAACAGATTATAAACATTTTAAAACAATTGAAAAAACAGAGAAATATATATTTTTAATTTGGTTGCAAGAAGTAATTAAGAATATTGAAGAATTATTAAAATCTCAAAATATTGATATCAATAATTTAGAAGACTTATTTAAAAAGCTTAATATTAAATTAACGTGCCAAAAATGTAATTCCATTGTAAAAGATTTTGATCAGACAATATGTGAGAATTGTGGCGCTCAAATTAGAGGAAAAAAATAATTTCACATAATATTTATTGTATTCTTATAAATAAATAAAATATAATTATTACTTACTTTAACACCAATTTAGCAAAATTTTCAAAAGTCCTATTACCTGTTTTTTCAGCTTGCTTCGAGATTTTACCAAATATACATCCAGGTAATTCATTCGATGATAGATGATAGTCAATACATTCATAACATTTACCCCTTCGGAAACAATTAAAAGTGCAAGGAAAACTTTCTTTCAGTTTTTCTTGGTTACAACTCATATTTTAATTATCTTTTCCATTGATTTATTAAATTATTTTTCTAACAAATAGCTAAATTTTTCATAATTACATAATTAACACAATATTAAAAATTATGACCTATAACTTTCTTTTTTCAGGTCATCCAATAAAATCATGAATATTAAAAAAAGAATTTTATCCTATTAAAGAAAATGTACCATCTTTCGCCTTACATTCAGGACATTCGTCTGGAAAATCTTCAAAATTAAATTCTGCTCCACACTTATCACATTTCCATTGAGGCATGTTTTAAAAATCCCTTTATAAATATGAGTTAAATTAAAGACTAATATTATTAAGATAAAAACTTGTTAAAAAACTTTCCTATATTGAAATGCTTATTAAAAAATAAAATACTACTAAGAGAATTTTCTCTATTATAATTTTTATTAATTCGAGCAATTGGTCAAAGAAATAAATGTAGGAAAAATAAAAATACTATTAATTCATAATATGCTGCCAATTCTTTCAAAAGGATTTATATCATCTTTATGTTTTGTTTTTATAAAAAAACCTTTAATAAAAAACTAATTGATTCACCAAAAGTATAAAATATTGCATTTATCGTTCTGGTATGAATATAAGAAGTAATATAATTTTTCTGAAAAACTGTTAAGATATATTTTAGAAGATGTATAAGATTTGTCCCTGCAAAATTAATTGAACTTATAGTTAAAATAAAATATATATATATATAAAACTAGTTGTTATTTAGTCCAGTTTCTTGTTATTTAAACTTCTTCCTTTTTCTTTTGAATATAATCTAGAGTTCTAAGATCTTTTAGCATCGAAGCAGTTCTTACTAATTTAATAGTATGATATCCTTCTATTTTTGACTGAGATATAGAATTGGGCTGAATATCCCTGCCACATAATGTACAAAATGTTTGATCTGGATTTTTTATTTCATTACCGCAATTTTTACAAAACATATCTTTTATGATAATGATTAGGTTTTTTATCAATTTTTATTGATATATATAAAATCTTCATATAAAAAGGTATATGAGAAAAGATTGAATATGTTATAGTGTAACAAATTAAAAAATATTTTTATTAGTTATATGAATTTTATTCAATTCTGTTTATCATAAAAATATCTTAAATTCACTTGATATAAAAATGATTACAATAAAATTTAATTTTTAAAAACTCTTTATAATTTTCATGTCTAAAATTGAGATTAGTCCTAAAACATATTTATATCCAATGCCGGTTGTGATTGTAGGTTCAATGATAGAAGGTAAAGTTAATTTCATGACAATTGCTTGGTGTGGAATTGTTGAAAATAAACCCCCAATGATCTCTATTTCAGCAGCTAAGAATCATTATACAAATAAAGGAATTAAAGAAAATAACACTTTTAGTGTGAATATTCCTTCTGAGAATATGATAGAACTCACTGATTATATCGGAATAAAATCAGGAAAGGAGATAGATAAATCAGATTTATTTGATGTTTTTTATGGTGAATTAAAAACTGCACCAATGATAAAAGTAGCCCCTATAAATCTTGAATGTGAAGTAGTAAATACTATCGATTTAGGGACAAATCATGATTTATTCATTGGAAAAATTAAAAAAGCTTATATTTTAGAGAATTGTCTAACAGAAGGTTTACCTGATATTATAAAGATGAAACCAATTCTTTATTCAACAGTAACTCAAAACTATTTAAATATTGGAGATATAATTGGTAAAGCTTGGAATATTGGTAAGAATTATAAAAATAAATAAATAAATTTTATAATTTAAATTATAAATTAAATCTTAATTCTTTCATAATTTTTTTAATTATTACTTGTTGGTTTCCAAACGTAAGATTAAGTAGTTTAATACTTGGAATTTTTAAAATATTATTTTTTACAGGATGATTTAATCTCTCTCCTATTGTTGCAATGACAGAAAATCTTGATTTATAGATCTTTTTGATTATATCTTGAAAGATTAGAGAATACAGTTCCATTTTTCCAATCTCATCTATAAAAAAAATAGTATTTAGATTATCTTTAGTATTTACATTATTAAAATCAGACAATAGCGTCTCATTTAAAAATGTATTAAACTCATCAATAAAAATATTATATCTCCCAAGTTTAAATCCTGTATTAAAATCTCCAATTTTTGCCAATGGAACTATTAATCCAGTATTAATATCCTTTAAATCGAATCCTATTCGCTTTCCTCCCTTTCTCTTTTCTGGTGATAAAAAACCATGAATTTTAAAATCTACTTGTAATTCGTTAATTAATTTATAAATCAAAGTAGATTTTCCACATCGAGGAGGTCCAGTAATTAATATTTTAGGATTCATAAATTTCAGGTTTTTTCAATCCTAATGAAAAAAATTGAAATAATAATTTACGATTATATAATAAATCGATTGTAATATAATTATATTAGGATTTTATAATAAAATATATTTTATTTTGGATTTCTAAAATATACTCAATTAAAAAAAATATTTTAAGATAATTTTCTAAATTTTAACAATAATTCTTCTTGTTCTTTGGTTATTTTTTTTGGGAGAATAATATTAGCGATGACATATTGATCACCCCTTCCCTTACCATGAATATACGATGCTCCACGATTCTTTATCCTAAACTCAGTTGCATATTCGGTCCCAGGTGGGATTGTTAATTCTTTTTCTGATATTTCTTCATTCTTATAATCTAAAGTGGGTACTTTGATTTCACCACCAATAATAGCAGTCACTATATCAATATCAGCCTTAGTATAGAGATCATTTCCTCTTCTGATAAAATTTTCATTAGGTTCTATAGTGATTCTCAAATATAGATCTCCTGGAATTGCTTCACGAGATGGAATATGTCCAGTCCCTTGTACTTTCAAATGAACTCCATCTTCTATACCACCAGGTATTTTTATTCCAGTAATTTCCTTTTCTTCTTGTATTACTTTATTTCCTTCACAAGTTTTACATTTTTTCGTAATTATATTTCCTTCTCCATGGCAATAAGGACATTCAGTCTCTCTTATAATTGTACCAAATCCAGAACGAGTCATTTTTCTATATCTACCAGAACCTTGACACTCTGAACAAGTTTGAATGGAAGAGCTATTTTCTGCTCCACTACCATCACATTCTGAACAAGGAATGTATCTTTTTATCTTAATATCCTTCTTTACTCCAAACATCGCTTCTTTAAAGGTGATATTAAGTGATTCTTCAATATCTTGTCCAACTTGTCTTCTTGGACTCCTTTGTCTTGCTCTTGAGCTATTACCAAAGCCTCCAAATCCCCCAAAACCTCCAAAAAATGATTCAAAAATATCATCGATACCAGGAATCCCGCCTCTAAAGAAATCACTCATATCAATATCTACACCTCTAAATCCGAAGTTATCATAGTTCTTTCGTTTTTCAGGATCACTTAAAACTTCATAAGCTTCTTGAACTTCAATAAATTTATCCTTTGCATGAGGATCTTCTTTATTAACATCCGGATGATACTTACGAGCCAATCTTCTATATGCAAGTTTGACATCCTCCGTAGATGATTCCTTATTTACTCCTAAAACTTCATAGTAGTCTCTTTTATTGCCTGAACTCATGCTATTTAACCCAACTAATTAGTTATTATCTATCTTTCTGATTATAGAAATTATTAATTAAATTTATTTTTTTAGATTGGCTGATTTCTCAATTACAAAAAAAAGAAAAAAGAAAAAATAAATACAATTTAATAAAAAATAATAGACTGATCTCTCTATTATTTTTCCAAATTTGAGGTTATATTAATTAGAGGAAAGAATTAATCTGATTCATCATCCCAATCTACATCTACTACCGTCTTATCGTCATCTTTTTCTTCCTTAGATTTATAAGAGGCTCCACCAACACCTTTATCTCCCGTTTCAGGAGTTCCCCCCATACCTCCCGGCGGTATATCACCCGTTCCCTGAGCGGCCCTCTGAGCCTGCTCAGCAGCTTGTTGATAAGCTTGAGATTGTGCTTGTTGACCATAAATTCTTTGTGAGAATCCATGCATCGCTTTTTGAAGATTTTCTATCCCTAGTTTCATTCTTTGGACATCTTCACCTTTAATATCTTCTTCTAAAGATTTTATCGCTGCTTCAATTTGTTGCTTTTCATCATCTTGTATTTTATCTTTATTATCATCCATTAATTTCTTGATTTGGTAAATCATAGATTCAGCATTATTTCTCTCTTGAACTAATTCTCTTACTTTCACGTCTTCCTGCTCAAATTTCTCAGCATCTCTAATTTTTTGTTGTATTTCATCCTCAGATAAACCTTTTGTACCGGTTACAGTTATTCCTGTTTCCTTCCCAGTTCCCAAATCCTTTGCTGTGACATGCACAATACCATCTGCATCGATGGAAAATTTGACCTCTATCTGTGGCATTCCTCTTGGAGCAGGAGGTATACCAGTTAAATGAAATTGACCAAGTGAAATATTATCTTTTGCCATAGCTCTCTCGCCTTGAAGTACATTAATAGTTACTGCTGGTTGATTATCACTTGCTGTACTGAATGTTTCTTTCTTCTCCGTCGGTATTGTTGTATTTCTTTCAATTAATTTGGTAAAAACACCCCCCAACGTCTCTACACCTAAAGAAAGAGGTGTGACATCCAATAAAAGAAGATCTTCTACATCTCCAGCAATAACACCACCTTGTATTGCTGCTCCAATAGCAACACATTCCATAGGATCTACAGAATGCTCAGGTTCTTTATTAAAAAAATTTTTAAATCTATCTTGAACACATGGCATTCTAGTTGGACCCCCCACTAAGATTATTTTATGAACTTGATTGATTTTTAATTTGCTATCTTCTACAGCACGCCTCATAATCGGATCTAATCGTCTTAATATGGGATCAATAAGAGATTCTAATTTAGCCCTTGTGAGCTGCATTTCTAAATGAACAGGATTTCCATCTTTTTGAGTAATATAAGGTAAATTTATTTCTGTAGATAATGTAGTTGAAAGTTCAATTTTAGCTTTCTCTACTGCATCTTTTATTCTAACTTTAGATTTTTCATCATTTCTAAGATCGATACCTTCTTTCTTCTGAAATTCTTCTGCAATCCAATTGATAAGTAAATTATCCATATCTGTACCACCTAATTGCGTATCACCAGCCGTAGATAAAACTTCAACAACACCCTCTCCATATTCCATAATTGTAACATCGAATGTACCTCCACCTAAATCAAGAACACATATTTTTAACAATTTTTTTGAAACTCTGTCTAATCCATATGCCAAGCAAGCTGCGGTAGGTTCATTTATCATACGAACAACTTCTAATCCTGCAATTTCACCTGCATTTTTCGTCGAAGTTCTTTGAGCATCATTGAAATAAGCAGGAACCGTTATAACAGCTTTTTTAACCTCCTCTCCAAGATATTTCGAAGCATCATTCTTTATCTTTTTTAAGATCATTGCAGATATTTCTTCTGGAGAAAAATCTTTTCTTTCACTTCCAACTTTAACATTAGCTTTATAGGAAGTACCCATTTTACGTTTAATAGCTGTTATGGTGCCCTCTGGATTAGAGAGTGCTTGTCTTCGTGCAGGTTCTCCTACCACTTTACGACCATTTTCATCAAACGCAACATATGAAGGAAATGCCTTTCCACCTAATGTTCTTCCTTCAGCGGCAGGAACGATCTCTGGTTTTCCAACAGCATTCAATACCGCACAAGCACTATTAGATGTTCCTAAATCTATACCGATAATTCTTTCTTTTTTAGTTGCTTTCTTTTCTGATTCACTCATCTTTCAATTACACTTTTTATTAAAATTATGAATTTGTTTTTGTATAAAATTCATCGACTTAATTATTTTGCTATATTATTTATAAACTAGCTAAAATTTTAAATTTTTTGACTTAGAGATCATTAAATAGATTCTTTAAAATAAAATATTACAATTATCTCTTTTTATTTATTTTGAAATTATTAGGTTTAAATAAAGATTTTCATTTCAATATGTTACAAGACTTATTTAAATAATAAAAAATAATTGAGTTTATTATGTCTTTAGAAGAATATGAACTAAATGCTGAGAAAAAAGCAATAGATCAAATTGTTCCTGAAATAAATGAAAGCCAAAATTCAAAAGAAAATCGTTCTAAACAATACTATTTTCAAGTAGATGTAATGAAAACAATATGTATTATTTGCGTTGTACCTAACATAATGTTGGAAAATAAAAATTTTTAAATACATTATGATTTCTTTTTTTTACCAGAACTATTTATAAAGTGAAATATATTAGAAATAACATGTCTTTTGAAGAAATTGAAATAGAAGAAGAAGAAGAAGAGATTAATCATATTGCACCAAAAATCAATAACTCAAATTTTTCTGATAAATCTTCTGTTGGGAAACTATTTTTCCAGATAGATGTTTTGAAGACAGTATGTATTATATTAGTAGTACAAACTCATACATTTGGTCGATTTTTCCCAATTGAATTCATATGGCAAGTAATTAATCCAGTGAATTTATTCTTCATTATTATGGGATTTAATTATGGAAATTCGTTTAAGAAAAGGAATTTGTATAAATTAAGTGATATGTATTCTTTTCTTTATTTTAAAAGAATGTTTTGGAGATTAATATTTCCACTACTTTTAATCAATCTTATTTCTTTTATTATTGATTTAATCTCTGTCTCATTTACAGGATATCATATACATTGTTGGGCTACCTAACAACAAACTGAGGTAAGTTGGGGAGCAACAAATGTTGATTATGAACCAATGAATGTTATATATTTTCTCCTTGGAAATCCATATTTTCCAGGTCCAGGATCATATTACGTTGTTATTTTAATACAATTTATTTTACTATTTCCATTAATATATAAGCTCTTTGAAATAAATCCTATTTTTGGATTTATTTGTTGTTATTTAATTGAGTTAAGTTTTCAATTATTTACACGTCAAGTTCCCATAGTTCGAGAGTTATTTGATGATTATACATATTTATATTCTGCTAATATATTTAGATATTTTTCTATTATTGGTTTTGGATTATATTTTATCAATAATAGCAATTTATTTTCAAAAAAGAATTTGTTTATTTGGCCTTTGTTATTTATTTCTCTATATTCTCTAATGGGTTGTGGTATTTTCTGGGGAAATTCTATCCTTCCTGATTGGATGTATCCTAATTTATTATTTGAATCTGAAGGAGGTCTCTTTTATATAAAATATTTTTATAGAAAACCTTGGTGGGGTATTGCAAATTTAATTAACTATCCATTTGATGCTTTTATTTTCCTTTTGTGTATGATGATTTTACCCTCTGAGCTAAATAAAGATAAACCACGACACCAATCAATTTCAAGATTCTTCAAAAAATATAGTAAACTTACATATCATATTTTGTTAGTACAAATAGTTTACTTTTTCATAAATATACCAATTATTTATGGAGTAAGTATTGGGATAAATGGCTCCTTATTTGATGTATTCATTCAACCTTTTGTAGACCCTTATGGTATAACTGCACCATGGGAAGATTTTAGTGTAGTAAGTTTTAATATTGCTATCCTTATAATATTGACGAGAATTTTCGTTATTTTTTTGAATTGTGCAGTTACGTTTACTTTAGCAAAAATCTTTTATAATGTTGACATTGGTATTCAAAGGAACCTAAAATATATTAGAAAACCGAATGTCAAGAAGATTTAAATAAAATAACTAAAATTATATCAATAAAAAAAATAAATTTTAGAATAAAATTAAAATGTCAGAAGAAGAAAATAAGGTAAAAATAGAAGAAAAAGAAGTAAAATATTTTATTTCTGAAATCAATGATAAAAACTTATCCAATAAAACTTCGGTTGGAAAAAGGTTTTTTCAAATAGATGTAATGAAGACAATTTGTATAATATGCGTCATAGGTGTTCATACATTATCAACTTATACTAAATATGATGCATTATGGCAAGCACTTCAACCAGTACCATTATTTTTTGTAATATTGGGCTTTAATATGGGAAATTCATTTAGAAAAAAGAATTTGCATAAACTAAGTGATATGTATAGTTTTAGTTACTTCAAGAGAATGTTCTGGCGACTAATTTTTCCTTTACTATTGATTAATCTAATCTGTTTTATAATAGATTTACTGGTTATCTCACTTACAGGATATCATGCAAATGGTTGGAGCAGTACACAATTACAACCAGTAAGTTGGGGTGAAACCAATCTTGATTTTGGAACTGGAAATTATAGGCCTACATATACATATGTGAATATAATTTATATTCTTATAGGAACACCATATTTTCCTGGTCCAGGTGAATTCTATATTGTTATTTTAATGCAATTCATATTAATATTTCCATTAATATACAAGTTGTTTGAAAGGAATCCTATATTGGGATTAATTTCTTGTTATATAATAGAGATAAGTTTCCAATTAATTACAGGGAGTCCTGATCTCCCCGTTGGACAATTTTTCGATGACCACACTTTCCTATTCTGTGGAAGTATATTCAGATACATGTCGGTAATTGGGTTAGGTATATGGTTTGTTAATAATCATGATTTATTTTCAAAAAAGAATTTTTTTGTTATAATTATGGCAATACCCGCTGTATGTATATTAATATTAGTTTATTGGGGTAATTTCTTTTTTCCAAGTTTGCTAGATAATCCAATATTAGCAGATATCTTTAAACACCCTGCTGCTGGATCATCAGGATATGCAATAAAAATATTTAGAACATTTCCATGGTGGGAAAAAGCAAATTTATTTACATATTTCTGGCCCGCTCTTCTTTTTCTCATATTTATGAAAGTCCTACCTTCTGAGCTTAATAAAGATAAGCCAATATCAAAATCTATCTCGAAATTCTTTGAAAAATATAGCAGACTTACTTACCATATACTTTTAGTTCAAATTGTGTATTTTTTCATAAGTATTCCAATATATCAGTATGTCAGTATATCGATAAATGAATCATTCTACAAGGCTTTTATATTACCAATTGTAGAGCCCTATGGAATAACTTCGGAATGGGACATCCAATCTACTCAAATAAGTCTAGAGGCATCTATTGGTATAAGTATAATGAGATTGATTGCAGTATTTATAAATTGTGCAGTTACATTTACGTTAGCAATCGGTTTTTATAAGTTCGAGCAAGGAATACAAAAAAACTTGAAAAAAATAGGAAAACCTCTGAAAAAAACTAAAATAACAGCTTAATTCTTTTTTTTTAGACTAAAAGTACAAAAAAAAAAAATAAAAACTTAAAGAGTAAACATGTAGCTATTTATTTTTTGTTCTATTTATTATCTCTAAAAAAAGGTTTATTTCATTTTCAAGCCAAATTGACATGAGAATGATTTTAAAAAATGGAGTATTTAAAATTTTAAGCATACCAAAATTGTTCTCATTATGAATAACAAAAAAAAAAGTAGGTTTTTCAATGATTTTAAAGATTTATTTAGTAGTAACTTTTTCAAAATTACGGTTCTTACTAATTTAATTTATTTAATTATTTCAATTACCTTAACATTAACTATTTTTAAAGAAAATAATGATTTTATAGTTTATTATGAAGCAGGTGGAAAATTCATAAATGATATCAATAATCTTTATAACTATAATCCCGACCTAATTTGGCAATTCAGATATTTTCCTTTATCTGCATCAATATTTGCTCCATTTTATTTAATGGGATTTGAACTTGGATTTATAATTTCTCAATTATTAAATTTTATTGTGAATATTCTAATCTGCTTATTTATATATAAGATTATTGTCATAATAAAAAATGGGAAGGATAATACAGATGATGAGAGGACTATCTTATTTATCTCTTTTTTTTTAATTTCCGTTCCTCAACTATATAACTACTTACTTGGACAAATTAACCTTTATATCTGTTTATTAATCTTAGCTTCTCTCTTCATATTATTAAAAGAAGACCGAATGATATGGCAGTTTATTGCTAGTATTATCCTTGGTTTTACAATAAACTTAAAACCAATTACTATATTTATAATTCCTTTCTTAATCATTTTAAATTTCAATTTAAAACAAAAAAGAATTGAGTTTAACGTCAAGAAAAGTTTTATAAGAATTTTAGGTGCTATTTTACCCGTCTTATTGAATTTAATATTCTTTATTGTTTTTCCTGATTTATTGAAAGGATTTATTAGTACAAATTTTACTGGAACAGAACCAGTCGATAGAAATCATTCATTTAGTTTGACAAAACTTATAATAAATGGATTTTATTTCCAGAATCTTCCATTTGATCAATTAACGATTATAGCAGTCATATTTATAATTATTTTCGGAATAAGTTTCATAACTTATCTATTTCAGAAAAAGAAGAATAATTTGATTATATATGGATATGGTTTAGGAATTATAACAATGTTGCTTGTATATTTTGACTCTTGGGATCATCATTTATTAATCCTAATACCAATTCTTATCATTATCATTTTTGATCTTAATAAGGAAGTAAAAATAAAAAATAGATATCTAATTCCAAGTTATTTATTTTTTTGTTTTGTAGACTTAATATTTATAGGGATGTGGTTTTTATTTTCATTTGAAGAATTATTTCCTTTTAATTTCATACCAACAATATTTCTATTTCTTTCCTTTTATGGAATTAATAGATATCTTTTAATAAATAGAAATAATAATTTATATGACTTAAATAAGAAAGAAAGGGTTTAAGATGGATATAATACCGGCAATTGATATTAGTAATGGAAAATGTGTCCGATTATATAAAGGGAAAAAAGGTACCGAGAAGATATATTATGAAAATCCAATTGATGCTTTAAGATTTTGGATGGAGCAGGGAGCAGAGAGGCTGCATTTTGTTGATTTAGATGGGGCATGGGGATCTAATATAAATAAAGAAATATTAAAAAATATGATTAAAATCGCCAGAAAAAAAGTTAAAGTACAAATAGGGGGAGGTATTAGAAGCATAGAAGCTTTTAAAGAATTAATTCAATTAGGAGCAGATCGGATTATTATAGGGACATTAGCAATAAAAAATCCAGAAATTATTAAAATATTAGCATCGGAGATTGGTTCAGAGCATATTATTATTGCTTTGGATTATAAAAATGGAAAAATATCAACACATGGATGGACTCAACAAACAAATAAAAATCCATTCGATTTTGGCAAACTAATTGCGGAATATGGTGCGAGATATATTTTATTTTCTGCGATTGAATCGGATGGTGCTTTTACTGGTCCTGATTTCGAGAATATTAAAAGAATGGTAAAAACTGTATCAATTCCTATATATGTTGCTGGGGGAATCAGAAACGAAGATGATTTAAAAGAATTAAAAAAAATGGGAGTATATGGAGTTATTATTGGAAAAGCATTTTATGAAAATAAAATCTCAACCTTAATAATCAAAAACTTTAACTATAAATAATAATAAAGCATAAAATATTATTATAGAATTAAGCGATAATTACATTAGAATTAACTCATATGATATCAATTATACTTCAAATTTCTTATGATCCATTATTCTGGGGAGTCTTATTATATGCTATCTTATTAGGGATACTTCATACAGCATTACCTTGTGAAGATAAAGCAATTTTTTTATTTTGGTCTTTAGGGATATCCAAGACCGCAAAAAGAAGTATATTGATTTTAATTCTTTATG
Organism: uncultured archaeon; assembly: GCA_964525635.1. Lineage (GTDB taxonomy): Archaea > Asgardarchaeota > Lokiarchaeia > Sigyniarchaeales > SOKP01 > JAFGOA01. The sequence continues at coordinate 21,719 of CAZGJX010000014.1, read as the reverse complement.
GTTTAGGTTTAATTATTGCAAATATTATTATAACAACAATATCAATTATAATTGCTAATATTCCATTGGTACTTTTTAATTATTATCCAGATATAAATACCATTAATTTATTTGGAGCGTTATCATCAATTACTGCCGCTTTAATTCTTTTAGTTTTAGTTTTGCGAGGAAGATATATCCCGCATGCAAAACGTAATAATGGTCAATCACCAAACAAATTTAATTGGATGAAATTAAAAACACCTTTATTTTTTGGAATACTAGCAGGATTTGCTCCTTGTATTTTCGAATTTTTTATTTATTCCCAAGCGGTACAAGAATCACTACGTCGAGGTTTTCTTGGTGGTTTTTTATATGTATTATTTTTTTCAATGGGAACTTTTATTGGTTTATTTCCACTTGCTTTGTCTAAATTAGTAGGATCTCAAATAATAAAAAGAAAAGAAAGGGATAGAAGTAACATTACTTATATAATGACTGGATTGATTATACTTTTTAATTTAATTATTATTATTTTAAGCCTTTTGAATATAACTTTTATTTCATTAGAGAAAGTGGGACCGCCTGATGAACCCATTGAATTACTATCTCTACTACTTTTTAATTAATGAATTAATTGATTATACGTTTTTATTTTTCATCTAATAACTAAATTTTACACATATTTAAAATTGGACTCATAAAAAGATTTATATCTAAATTATTTTATAGAATTTAGAGTTAAAGATTTAGAAAAAAAAAAATTCTTTAAAACATTCAAGAATTAAATAATTAAAGATATGAAAATAATAAAGAGGAATAAGATTTAACTATGAAATGTCTATTTTGTGAAAGTGAGAATATTGATTTTACATGTGAAAAGTGTAATTCTAGTTTTTGTATTAATCATATCGCAACTACGGAACAATGGGAATGTAGAAAACATTTCATTAAATATTCAAAAGCAAATGCTACAGAAACCTATTATAGGTGCACTGTTGTAGAAGAAAGTAAATGTCCAGAATGTAGCTCATTATTACAATTAGATAGGCTTTCTTCGGGGCAGTATTATTTAAAATGTACTAAATGTTCTTGGAATTCCTATTTAAAAACACCGGGTTTATTTTTTGCTTCTAAAGAAAAACTTGCAAGGGAAGCTAATAGATATGGTTTAGTGTCTGGTTTTAAACCATGTGGAAAAAAACTGAAATATTATGAAGGAAGGCAAGTATGCCCTAAATGCTTTTTAGATCTATTAAAGCATTCATCTATAACCAACTTCTCTACAATTACAAGTTCATTCAATATTTCTGAAGATCAAATGTTAAGATTAGTTTCAAAATATCTTCAAGAGGAACAGATTTATGGGATTATAGATAGAAATCATAATATGTTTTATAATATCCCTCCTGAATTGAAAGAAAAATTATTAGCTAAATTTCATGATGAGGGAATTGTAAAAATTGAGGATCTCGCTTTAATGTTAGATATTAGTTCTGAAATTGTATTAAAAATAATATATAAATTATTAAGTCACTATAAAATTAAAGGTTCATTCACACTTGATAAGAAAATATATTACACTCAATCTTATATAATAACTACAACCATAAAAGAAATAAATAAGAAAGGAAGAGTTTCATTAAAAGACTTGGCTAATAGATATAATATTCCAAAAGATTTAATGAAATCTTTTTGTGTTAATTTAATGAGAACTAAGGAAATTTCTGCTTTCTTTGCAAATAAAGGAAATGAAGTTATAACTTCAAATCAAATTTACAAAGAAATAAAGAATTATGCTGATAAAAATGGCAAATTTGAATTAATGAAGTTAGCTAATGAACTAAAGATAGCTGTTGAGTTAGCTAGAAGAAGTCTGCATGATTTAATCAAAAATGGAAAGATAAAGGGAATATTCACTCAGAGAAGAGAGTTTATAACAGAGAAATCATTACAGGGAAGAATTAAGGAGCTCGCTAAAGCATATAGAACAATGCCACTAAAGGAACTTTCAAATAGATTAAGTGTCACAGAATCCAGTATTGAGGAAATGCTTGCCCTATTAATTGGGAGAGGAGATATTGATGGATATATTGATATGGCTAAACGCTTGTTTGTTGCATATAGTGTATCCACAGCAGATCAATATAGTGCTCCACAAAAAATAAGAAAACACGAAGATGAGGATAAGATTGAAGTAGTAAGAGAATATGATTTTGTTGGAGGTCAGGTTCGATTTAAAGTTGTTGTTCGAAATAAGAGTAATTTGGCGATTAATAATGTTAAAGTAGTTTTGGATGCCCCAACAAGCTATAAAATGAAGGAGGGCATTATAAATATTCCTGTTATTGAATCAGGTAATTCTCGAGGAGTTGATTTTTATATTGAGCCAAAAGAATGTGGAATCTCAAATATAGGGGGTACTGTTATTTATAAAAATGCTCAGGGAGAACAAAGTTCAATTCCTATAAAAAAGAAGGAGGTACAAATAAAATGTCCATTGGTCTGTACTTCCTTATCAAATATTGAAGATTGTCAATTAGCAATTCAAAGCCTTCCAGATGATGCTCGAGCTTTTTTAATAGCAGATTTAGATCCTAGACTAGCATATAGAGCCGCTATTAGAGCGTTGAAAAACTTTGACACAAGTATGATAACTTCACATGAAGATAGTATCAAAGAAGAAGGATATAAAGCTGAGGCATGGTTTTGCGCTGAAGCAAAAGTTACTGGAGGGCGAATAGTAACTCGAGTGTTTATATCAGAAAAAAGTCAATCATTAGAGGTACGCGTATGGACTGCAAATCCAGGTCAATTAACAGGATTTTTAGCAAAGGTCATAGAAATTCTATTTGAGGAAATTAATATCATCAGAAAAATCAGATCAGAAGAACGTGAGAAGACTATTGATGTAATGGCAGTAACACAAAATTTAGCAGAAATAAGTGATTATTGTATGCTCCGATGGAAAGCATTAAATATTCGAAATAAACTTCATGATACCTTTGTGCGCCTTAGAAAATTGTTGGGTGATGAGAATCCTATCTTAGGAAGAATTGAATATTGGCTAACTTTATTAAATAAATATGAAAAAGATGAAAGTATAAACGATAAAGATGCTGAAAAATTAGCAGATGATGTAGAGAAATTTAAAAATGCCTTGGCCCGTTTTATTCAATTATAATTTTTTTTATTTTTTCAAAAATATTCTTTAATTAGTTTATGCAAAATTTCTATTATTATTAATAAGTTTTAAATATTAAATCTTAACATTTTTAAAATAAATTTTTTACTGTTTTATTTTTGAGAAGAAATGAAAGTTATCTATCATTTTATACTTTATCTGATAATTAACCTCCCTATATAAGAAAAAAATATAAAAATTAATAAAATAAATTTATATTACGTTTCTTCTTTTTATTAGGATTACAATTACAGCAACAGCTATGATTCCAATAGGAATAGTAATTCCTAAAATGATAATTAGAGTATTATCTCCTCCATTTGTTTTCTCTTTAACTATCAATTGCAATTCACCTAAAGGATGACTTGTATTATATTTTCCATCAGTTATGTTAAAGTAATAATTATATGTTCCAGCAGATAATGTAATGGAAAATTTATATGTTACAGAATCCATATAATTCTCATTAAATACATCTTGTCTTTTCATTTGATATGAAGTTCCATTTAATACGATTGAAACTTCTATTGGAGCAGAACCATCCAAATCTGAATAATATAAATAGAAACGGAATTGAGTATTAGAATATCCTGTGGAGGGGATAACTTCAACCTTAGTAATATTAGGTGCATTTTGATTCAGAGCAGTATTTGCTAGCCATTTCCAGGTATTATTCGCCAATAAATTATTATCTGCTCGGTTAAGATAAAGATCTGAAAAGCTATCATCTGTAATCCACAATAATTTTCCTGAACCATATTGTAAATAACTTACATAATTGTAATTTCCAGAAGTATCATTTATAATTGGAGTTAAATATATGTTTGAACTGGATGAAATTGAACATGTAGGATATGGAAAATTTACCTCTGATACTCCATTTGTAATATCATGAGGATGATAAATTTGAGTTGAATTCCCTCCATAACCCGATTGACTTGAATAATACACTTTAAATCTTGAACTTACACTCACCTGAGAATTATCACGATTATCTCCCAAAATTAAAACAGAATGACCATTAATTATCCAATCTTCTAAATAATCTAATTCATTAGTTGCCCAGCTAACTCCTCCGTCATTTACCACTATTATATCAAGATCTTGTAATATAATATTATTTATTGATGAGCTTATTATAGCAACTTCTGCTCCCATATGAATAGCATCATTTATAAGATCATTATGATATAATGTGTATGAATTTTCTCCATGTGCTGTAATCCACCCTATTCTCATATCTTTTAATGGTGATGAATTCACTAAAGGACCAAAAAACATTATAGTTGAAGAATCAAAGACTCCATCAGATGTATTAAAAAAATATAGATGTGATCCAATATCTAATAATGTTTTATATTCATAGATCACTCCATCAAGATAATAGTCGTCCAATGGATCAATTTTATACATTTCATATGAATTTCCATCGATAGTTATATTCAGATATTTAGGTGCATTATTATCTTTATCTGAATAATTAACTTGAAATGTAAAAAATTGATGTTCATAACCTTCAATTGGTAATACCATTCCAAAAGTTAATTCTGGTGGATTAATATTATTATAATTCACATTTGGACCCACTAAAACTGATGTACTTATATTATTTTCACCATCAGAAGCATTTATAAAATAATAATAAGTTCCGTTTTGTAATGTAGTAATAGTTTTAAACACAACACCGTCCTTATAATCAAAATCTAAAGGATCTTGTTTTTCCATTTGGTAAATATTCCCATTAATATTTAAGCTAATATTCATAGGGCCATTATTATCTTGATCTGTATATATTACTGAGAAATTGAAAAAAGTTGTCGTATTACCTTCAATAGGGTCCACGTTGGCACTAGAAAGATCAGGAATAAAATTATTCACTTTATTTTCACTCATCCATCTTAAAACATTTAATCCAAATAATCGGTTATTTGCACTTGAGATTTGAGTATTATCTAAAATCTCATCTACAATCCATAAAATCTTTCCCATCCCTAATTCTAATAGGCATATTTGAGCTCTTCCATTCGATGCGTTAGCTATAATCTGCAAATTTGAATTAGAATTACTAATATTAATTGATGCAATTGAATTATCGAAGAATAAATTGTTTATTTCTACTGTAAGATAATGGGGATGATAAATTTGAGCAGATGAACCTATGGTTCCACTTAAAGATGAATAAGATATATTAAAATAATTACTTACACTTAATTGAGCATTCCCTAGATTATCTCCAATAATTAATAATGCTCCTCCATTCTCAATCCAATAATGTAGATTTATTAATTCCTGTTTTGACCAAGCATCTCCGCCTTCTTCAAGCATAAGTAATTCATATGGATATAAAGTAGAAGGGCTTATATCTTTATGGAACTGGCTAGATGTTGCTCCTAGACCTAATGCATCATTTAAAAATGTAGAATATGAGGTATTAGAATCTTCTCCATGAGTAACTATCCATCCAATATTTATATCATTTAAATCATGTCTCGTCACATTTGGATTATGATAAAATCCCGTTCCTGGAAGATAAACGGTATTAATCCCATCAAATGCCGTAAAATTAAAAATATAATAACCTGTATCATTTAATATTATTGGATATCTAAAAAATGTACCATCCATATAATTTAAATCAGACTCATCCTCTTTTATCATCGAATATACAGTATTGTTTATCTCAACATTGATATATTCAGGGGGATTATTATCAGTATCTGAATAATTCACTCGAAATAGAAATTCTGTTGTTGCATTATATCCTAATTGTGGATCTACTGTACCTTGGTTCAGTATTGGTGAATATGAGTTATTATAATACACTTTAGGACCAGAAAAAGTGCTTGTTGAGGTAGAAAATACTCCATCAGATGCATTAAAGAAGTAATTATATGTTCCATATTTTAGAAATGTTTGATATTCATATAAGACACCATTAGTATAATTTGTATCTCCTAGATCTTGTTTGGTCATTCTATAAGCTGTATTATTTATTACTACATTGATGGAGGTCGGTATATTATTATCAGCATCAGAATAGTTTACTATAAATCTGAAATTAGTAGTTAAGTTTCCGATCATTAGATTTAAATTAGGATTTTTTAATTGAGGGGTATTTATATTAGATGGAAAAATAACATTTGTTTCAGTCATATTAATTTCCCATGTATTTGAACCTGCAAAATAGAAAAATCCTTTTATTAAAATACCAGTATTCTTTTCATAATAGGCAATGCTCCCCCGATCATCTTCTAATACCCAAACATCATAAAGAGAGTCATATAAATTGATAAAAGATTCTCCTGTAACATTAAATAAGTGTTCTTCTTCAGGAGTTCCACCTTCAAAAGTAGCGATTGGAATATTTTTAGTGTTAAAAGTTGTATTACGAAAAATCCAAACCCAATCATACTTTCCATTCCCCCAAATTAATGATGTATCATATAATCTTGTTTTGTTATTTACATTTCTTTCCTCATAGTAAGGATCACCTGTTCCAAAAATAGTTGTTTCATTACATTTAAAAATGTTATTACTCTCATATGTATAATTTTCAATGCCATTAACAAATCCTAATGGATTATCATTTATAATAGCATACCAATTATAGTAAAATCCATCGAATAAAATAGAGTCAGTGTCATATGATATTTGTAGATTGTTTAATTCAAAACTTTCCTCTTTCAAATTATATTTATTGATATAATTACCCCAATTTGATGATGAAATTATCAAGATTGATAAAAATAAAAAAGATAATTTTTTTTTTTTGAAATTTTTATCCCTTTTTTTTGTTTTATTTTGAATTTTAAGTTATTATTATAATATTTTTGTAAAGTTCATTTAAAAATATTTTTATGGAAACTATTTAAGTATCTTGGAAATACAATTAATATCATTTTTATATACATAAATATTAAATATGAAAATCTAATTATAATAAATAAAGATATTCCTATTTAATCTAAAATCAGTCAGATATTATGAGGATTATTACTGTTTATATATTAATGGCTTCAGGTATTTTGTTATCTATATTATTCTTAATTATATTTTTTAATATAATTGAAAGAAATTTTCTATTAATCTTCTATTTTATATTTTTTATAATAAGTGAAATATTAATATTTAGTTCCTATTATCTATTTAAAAAAATGAGACATTAATTTATCTACTACTATGAATCTTTGGAAAAATTATATTATTTCCTTTTATTATCAATACTATTATTATTCTTTTCATTCAAATATATAAAATCTATATTCTTATAGGTTTTAATTTCTATTACATTTATTAAAGGATTATTCTTCAAAGAAAGTACTCTTAAATTAGGCAAACTTTTAAGAATATTAAATTTAATTATTTGATTATTGTCAAGACTCAATCTTTTTAATTTTTTTAGATTACCTAAAGGAGAAACATTAGAAATATAATTATCATTCAAATATAAATGTTCAAGGGAAATAATTTTCCCAAGCTCATCACTATTTACAATTTTGTTTTTATTTAAATTTAGAAAAGTCAGACATTCAAGATTTTCAATAGAAGTAATATCACTAAGTTTATTCCATGATAAATTTAAGTATTTTAAATTTTCTAAAGTTTCAAGACCTACAATAGAACTAATATTATTTGAATTTAATGATAAATATTCTAAATTTCTTAGATTATTTAAATTATTTATATTTCTAATTTTATTATATGAAAGATTTAGCTTTCTTAATTTTTTTAATAAATAAAGTAAAGGGATATTTTCAATTTTATTCCGAGAAAGATTTAATTCTTCAATATTTACAAGTTCCTCTATTCCTTTCAAATTTTGAAGATTATTAGATCTAATATCTATATGTATAAGATTTTGTAACATATTTAAACCTTTAATTTCATTTAATTTGTTAAAACTAAGATTTACTGAATTTAGATTAGGTAATTTAGTTAAAAAATCTATTTTTTTAATTTTATTATGTGAGATATTTAAATGTTTAAGATTTTGAAGACTTTGCAAATCTATTATTTGTTCTATCTTATTATGACTCAAATCTAGAGATCTTAAATTTTTAAGATTATTTAAATCTCTAACTATAGAAATTATATTGTATGAAAGATTTAACGATTTTAATTTTGGAATTTTTTCAAATCTTTTAATTTCTGAAAGATCATCAATTCCTATATTACTTAGATTTAAATGATTCTTTAAAGGATAATAAACTTCATCCTTATATTTAATATACTCTTGATTTTTAACTTGTTGCTTCTGAATTTTTTTCTTGAAACAATATTGCAATATTTTTTCAACATTATTAGTAAATAATAAACCTTTATGTAAATTTAATTTATTTGAAATAATCCAATCTATTGGATTATTTGATAAATTTAGCATCTTTAGATTGATAAGATCTTCAAGATTCTCAATTTCCGTTATTTTATTTTCTTCAAGATTTAAATACTTTAAATTATTTAAATTAGAAAGACCTTTTATTTTCTTAATAGTATTTCTCGATAAATTAAGGGCCTTCAAATTCGTCAAGCTATCAAGACCTTTAATTTTAGAAATTTTATTGTTGCTGAGATCTAACTCTTCTAAATAATTTAAAGTTTCTAATCCTTTGATTTCAAAGATATCTCTAATTTCTTTATTATTGAGTTCTAAATAACTGTAAGTTTTTTGATGACTTCTATATTTTACTTTTATTAACTCTCTATTAATGATTACATAATCTTTATGCATATTTAAATTTTCAAATATTCTTAAAAAATTGTAAAATTCAGTGAATTATTAATATAATAATATCAAAATATTTATATAATAAATATACTAGTCCAAAATTAAAAATTATAATCAGGTGAATGATTAATGAATTTCAAGAGAATTCAAACAAAAATTAAAGGAATTTGTCTATTGATTTTAATTATTTTTTCTAGTAGTATTTCAATTTTAAATGCGAATATGATATCTATAAAGAAATCTTTGATAATAGGTGGAGAGATGTTGAATTAGGGGGAAGATTCTTTAATAAATATTCTATCCCTATTTATATAGATTATAATAAATTCTTAGATGATGTATATGATTCTTTGGATTCCTTATATGAAAAAGTTTCTTATTTTCTAAGTCCAGAAGGTCTTGTAAATTACCCAACAGTGGATTTTTACCCGTATAGGAATTTAGCAGAAAATATTAAAAATAATTATGCGATAGTTGATGATCTTGGAAATATTATTGGATTTGATCTAGGTATAGGAGATGATTTTACATCTATTCAAAAATTAATGAAACTTGATGAATTTAAAGGACTTATTGATGAATGTTGGGAAATTGACGAATATATGGATTATGTTGCCAGAGAAGTATTGGATCCAGATCATCCAATTATAGAGTGGGAGGATTTTTTAGCAAGAACAGATGATATAGGAGATACAATAATAGATTTGGAGAATTCCTATGATAATTTAAAAGTTTGTATAGAAATAGATCCTCAAGCTGATCCATGTGACCTTCATTCAGAAAGACAGATAACTATCAAAGAAGGTATTGCTGTTGGAGCAGTATCAATTACTATTGGAATGATTTCATTTATATTTGGTTTAACAGAAATTTTCCGTCTGATCGCTGATTATGCCTCAGGAGAATATAGTGGTAGAGAAGCTGAATTCTTTATGCGTCTTGCTGGATCTACATGTGCAGCATTAATAGGTGTGTTAGGCATTACCGTTGGTACCATTGTTTTTATAGCATCATTTGCAAAAAATATCGCGGATGGTTTATTAAATTCAGCAAAATATCTTGGCAAAGCTATCGCTGTACTCGCAGTTTTAATTAGTGTGTTTGAAGTTGGTACATTAATAGCTCAATTTATATCTGGAGATCTTAGTGATTATACATTTTGGATGGAACTAGCTAAAATTGCAATAACAGTAGCATTTGATATTGGGATTGGATTAGCAATTGCTGCGACATGTAGTGAAACAGGTCCTTGGGGGGTTGTTGCGGGATTAATTATAGCAGGAATAAGTCTTTTAACTGGATGGCTTACAACTCTACTTAATAATCCTAAATGGACAATATATACTCCAGACATGATTCCTGAGGATTTACAAGGGTTTTTAACAGGAACTGGACCAATAATTCCTGCTTCCACGGAACTAAATATGAGAAGACATGGTAGTTTAGAAGTAGGAGATATAATTAATTATCATATATATGCTAAAAATACAGGTGATAGACCTGTTTGGTTCAGAGCTAATATCGCAGCAGAAGGAGGTGAATGGGCGGGTTGGCAAGGAAAATTTGGTCAATGGTGGTATAATCCCGGAGAATCCTTTGAGGCTGATTATTCAATAACTATAGCGAAAGCAGCTCCAGAATTAAACTTAAACTTGAAAATGGATATGGATTGGGAAAAATTTGAAATTATAATTGTAGTTCCCTGGTGGCAAAGAGTTACAGGATATAGATATAATGAAAATATTTCTCTGGGATTACCTGTTCTAGAAAACTCGATATCTGATTTTTATGATAATACAATTAAAATTGAAGAAATTGAAAAAATTGAAATTAATGATTTAATTGAAGAGTTTTACAAAGCTAAAGAAGAATTTAGATATAAGGATGCTTATGACACTGCTAATGAGATTATTAACTTACGTCAACAAGAATTAAAAATAACTGTAAATGAATATTTAAATATTCAAAGCAGACTTGAATTAAATGAAGATAATTATTTATTAAAAACAAATTCAGAAGAAGAATTTCAATCATTAGTAGAACGATTTTATAATAGAGGAGTGAGAGCAAAAAATCCAATATATTTTTATAATATAGAAATTCCGTTAACTAGTATAACCATTCCAATACCTATATTTCCGCCTATATTATGGGATTATCTTGCCTATGATGAATCTGATGGATATCTTATTATTCCTTTATCATGGGATAATTTTATGAATGATGTGTTTGATTTTATAAATTATCGAGATGAATTACCACTAAGAACAAATATAGAGTTATCTTATACAACTCAAATGCAGGATATAGATTCTGAAACAGGATTTTATTCAACCAATTTTAATTATCAGTTGGAAGGTGTTGATGATCCCAATGTAGTTTTTGAGTTTCTTGCTCCCCCCGAATTTGAGATAACACCTTTATCATTTACAGGTACTCTATCATCTTCAATACCTTTAACCATCTCTAGAGTAAATACTAGTATTCTTGCGGGTGTTTATTATTTTGATTTTATAATTAAATTGGAGGATGATATTATTTTTAATCAAATGGTTCCTTTCAGGATGAATTCATTTAGTGATCTTAGATTTGAACTTGAGAATTTGACTAATCCAATTATTCCTGGAGAAACAGTATATATCTTAAACATTACAAATTATGGAAATATTCCTGAGCTTGTATATTTAAATATCTCTGAAATTGATCCAACTTTTATTTATGAAGACTTATATCCTGAAGAATATACTGATCCCTTTGTACAACAACATGTAATATATCCGGGACAATCTGTTCCTTGTTTAATTATTAGACCACCAAGAAATTTCAATACTCTACCCGGATCTTATCCATGTAATATAACGGCATTGGATCCTATATTTGGCCAATTAATAGTAATTGATGGATCATTCGAAGTGGGAAAATTTTACGATCTTGAATTTGAATGTACTGAACCAGAAATCACAATTTATGATCATGAAATTGGGAATTATGAATTTGAATTAACAAATCTTGGAAATGTGGCTCAGAATTTTAATTTCTCATATGACAATATTTCAATTTCATCAGAATTAATGGATTCAGATATGTTATCACTAAATCCTGGACAACAGGATTCATTTTCATTGATCCTCACACCAACTTATTGGGGTTCAGAAGATTTTAACGTTTATATTAATTCAGAATATAATTCCTCAATTCTCAATGCTCATATTACCATTATTGATGATGATCAGAACGCCCCAATTTTATCAAATCTTGATTTGATAAATAACCCATTAGACCTAACTGTAAATTTTGATATTTTAAATGAAGATGAAGGAGATGATCAGGGTATATCCGTTATTAATATTTACATAGACAATATTTTATGTATTACTTATAATCCAGATTCTGATGAAACATCATTTACATTTACACTAAGCGATAATTGGTTAATTGAATATGGAACTCATGAATTAATGATAGAAGTTGTTGATAATGATAACGATGTTATTAATGATGCTTTAACTACAGTTATAATCGACCATTTTGAAACGTCACCAGCTAATATGATGTCCTATATTCTCTTGGAAATTAATGAATTGAAATTATTTATTGATGATAATGTATCTTGTCCTTATGATTTCATCCTTGAAAGTCAATTAATTCGAGCAGAAGTAAATGTTGAATCTGCTTTAGAATCATTTATTTTAGCCGACGTGCCAAAATCAGTAGTTTTAAACAAACTTGCAAAAGCAAATTTAGATATGACAGACTTCTTCATATATATTTTCAATAATTTTAATGCGATCCCAGAAGATATTACTTATTATATAATAAATGAATTACATAAAATACGTGATCATATTACAATAACAATGGGAGCTATAATTGGTACGGAATGTGCATTAGACACAGCAAATATAATAATTCAGATTGATCGATTAGCTGATAAGATCTTTAATGATCAAGAATTCATGGTTAGTATCTCTATTGATATTCACCTTTGGATAGCTTCAAATTATCTAGATAATGCATTAGTTACTATGTCTTTAGATGATACAACAGAAACATTAATTTTAGAAAGTCTTTCGAAAGTAAATTTAGAATTTGCTGATCTAATGGCTTATCTTTGGGACAATGTTGGTTGTATTTCCGAAAATGATAGTGAATATATATCAATACAAATTCATAAAATACGAGATAATATAACCTTTATTATGGGAAGAATAGTTAATACAGAATTATCAATGAAAGTTGCAAATATTGAAGCTGAAATAAATCAATTCGGAGATTTATTATTCAATAGCTACGATAGAATAATTACATTATCCATAAATTATAAATTATGGGCAATATCGGGATATCTTGACTATATACTTATAGTTTTAGCTGAAAATTGTACATACTCTGTAGAAATGAATATTAATCAAATAATAAATCAGTTGAATCTTATTAAATTAGAAATAGAAGAAATGGAAAATTGTGGAATTCTATCAAATGAAGATGCTTTAGAAATATATGACTATACAGATAAATTTATCAATGATATAGAGGATTTAACTATTTTAATTTAAATTCTATATTATTATTTAGACATAAATATTAAGCAATTGATTCATTTTATTTCTTAATAGAATTAGAGATTTCAAAATCTTAAATTTTATAAAAATTAATATTTTAATTATATTTAAATATTAAAAATTAATAATAAGATTAATATAAAATTTAATTTATATCACTCAGGTGATTTCTATTCCTATAATAAGCCTGTCAATAAATGAGAGCCTTAAGAAATTTATTAATAAACTGCTTTCAAAAAATCAATATGATAATAAGTCTAAATTAATTAGAGATGCATTATTAAGGCTTATGTCTACCATGGACACAACATCTTTAGATATTGATTCAGAGAAATTAGATATATCAAAAAGAATTGTTGGGAATATGATTATAGTAATACCAAATGATTTCAATGTTCAGAAAAAAATTAATAAAGTCGAATCTGTATTTAACGAACATATAGTGAGCAAAAACCAATATTTTCATAAAAATAATTTAACTATATTTATGGTATTTGAGGGATACTTAGAAGATTTTCATAAATTAGTCGTAGAGATTAATAGTATCAATGAAATTAAAAATTTTAGATATTTAATTGTCAACTAAATTACTAAAAATATCTCTCTATCACTAAAAATCGAATTTCTTAAGGTTGATTTCTTTTTTTTTTGATTTTTAATAAGATATATTATATGAATAAAATAGCCCAGGGCGGATATTCGCAATATAGTTGATTATAACTATAAGTTTCGAACCGCCGTCGCAAGGTTCAGAGCCTCACATGCTTAGTCACAATTAATATGTTTTGACCGCTACACTACTGGGCTATCTTTTAATTGTTTTAATATTTTAAATGTGTTTTTCTTAAAAAACATTACTTGGATTTTTATCTAATTAAATTTTGATATACTTGGTTAACTTATTTTTTGTAAAGAGTTTTTTATTCAAATATTTCATCATTATTAAAAAAAAAAATGATAAAAAGTAAGTAGATTTAAGAAATTTTATCGTGTCTATTTGTTTATTAGTTAGATATCATTGTTTCTATTATTGAAATTATAATTATTTTGATATAAACAGTCTTAATATTAGAAGAATCCTTTAGAATATATATTTTCGAGTTAATAAGTATATTTTAGAGGTGAAAACAATTATTGAATTCTATTACAATAAAATTATTGAATTAATAATGTATGATTTATTACCTAAAGTTAAAACTTCAAAAAATACTTCAGAAACGTTTAATCCGCTAAGAATTGTAGAGAGCTTAATCGACGAAACAAGATTAAATCCAGAACAGGCAAATGAAGTCGCAATTGAATTAACAAGAAGAGTTATTGCGTATAAAATAAAAGTATTAACATCTCCAGAAATTCGAGAAATGATATGTTCAATTCTTCTTGAAAAGAATTATGATGATGCAAGATTTATGTATACTCGATTAGGAGTTCCTTTTTATGATTTTGAAAAACTTATTTCCATAAACTCTAATAATCTGGATGTTAATTTAAAGTTTAAAAATCTAGAAGAATTAATTAATAATGAAATCAGGAAAAATAAAATTTATAATCAAATTGAATTTGAATATCAAGAAATAAAGAAGATATTAGGAGATTTACCCTAAATCACAAATTTAAAGCAATAAATTACTTGTTAGAAATAATATAATTATATTATTAGCTAAAATCAATCTAATCAAATATTAAAAAAAATAAGTTTCCTTAATAAACGTAATCATTGCAATAAGAAAAAAAGCAGAGGTTAGCTCTCTAAACAATTAAATAATAATAAAGGACTATTAGTATATTTTTTTTTTTGATAGATACATTTTTAAGACAAGATAATCATATATTTATATGGTGGATGTTGTCAAAAAGAATAGAGGATATTCATTTCAGTAAAAAATTAATTCTTTAAAACCCCGTGACTGAAAAAAAAAACCCCAAAACTGAAAGAAAATAATTACTATCCTCCTCTACATCCACCAACTTTTAATAAAATTAATATCTTCACGTTATTTTTAGCTTTTTTTTAAAACTAAATCTTAAATAAAAGAATTTAAACAAAAGTTTATTTAAGAAAGAAAATAAATAAAGAGAGTAAAAAAATATATTAAGGATATTATCCAAAATTTAACATAATTGCTTTATAAGGACATTTTTCCATACATTTTAGACATAAATTACATTCTCCTTCTCCTGAAAAAAATTCAAAAGGTTCATCTAAAATCCTTATTTGTTTTGGACAAACTTTTTCACATATTCCACATTCTTGTCTTCCGACACATTTTACTGGACTCCTAGAGATCTTTAAGAAAGAATGATCACTAATTGTCCCACAAACTGCACCAACTGGACATAAGTATCTACAATAAAATCGAGGATACCATAATGAAAGAATTATTATTATCAAATAAAATAAGAAAGACATTCCCATCCAAAAACTACTAAAAAGAGGATCAAGTCCACCAGATTCCCAAATACTTTGTGCCATGTTAGGAAAGGTAACAAATAAATATTCTGATAATGAAAAGAAACCAATTGGTTCTTCTGCTATATAAACAATATTCTCTTTATAGTTATTGTAAAATTGAATATTACTCCCAATCGTAATCCCTAGTGGTACAACCACTAAAATTATTAGGATTACTATAAAAAACTTGAGTTTTAATAAACTTTTATGTGTTTTGTCTTTAAATCTTTTCGTCTTAATAGGTAGTGCTGTTAATAAATCTTGTATTGTACCAATAGGGCAAATCCATCCACAAAAAGAGCGATTTGCAAATAATATTATTAGAATAAAAATACCTATTAATAAGAAAGGAAAAGTTCCTTGAACAATATGAAAAAAAATAAGCTCAACAATTCCAGTTTCGTTAGAAAGACCACTTCTTGGTGTTTGCAGAATAGGTAAAAAGCTTGCATATCCCTCAAGACTAGTAAAATTTATTAAAAATATCTGTTGGATAATTATATAATTAATTAAGAGAAATGCTGTAATTTGAACAATACGTCGGATTATCGTGATATAGTGATCCTTTATTTTAAAATTTTTTAAACTTAAGTGCACCATAAAATACCAAATTTCCAATTAAATTATAAGTATTGTAATAATAGCTTTTTAAAAAAATTATTTTTTCAAAAAAGGTATTATTTTAAAATATTATTTTCAAAAAAAGGATTATTATTTTTACCAATGATTTAATTTAAGTCCTTAAAAGTATATTAATTATCCATTTAACTAATGGTTATGAATAAAGATTAAAAAAAAAAAAAAAGGAATTTATTTGTTACATTTTATTAACCAATTTGCTACGCGTTCTGGTAAGAAAAATGCGAAATAAAACAAAATTCCACTTATAACTAAAGCAATTCTAGTTAAAAATATAACTAATGTGCTAATATTTGGGTCTGAAGGATTAATAGCTGCATCAAAAACGGCCCCAATTGAATATAAAATGAAGGCTATTAATAGAAATCGTCCCTTCCATTGGATTTTTTTATCATCCATCTTCATTGATTTTATAGAGAAAATCGCCCCTGTGATTAGTATCAAAACCATTCCATAAATAATGAAAAATAAAGAAAAGTAAGAAAATTTCGTGTTAAAAAGTGTTAGCGGATCTCTTGTTCCAACCCATTCTGTAATCGTAAAAGTAAATATTAAAAATAGACTCTGATAAATAATGATAATAATTAGGTTTATATAAACAAGTTTTTTTTTGTAATCTGGATAAGCGAAATTCCCAAAAGATATTAACCAGCAAATGACTCCCCATGGAATAGCCAACATTGTTAGCATTAAATATAAAGGATCGGGCAATCGATAATCCATTGCAATGATTGTAATAAATTGAACGCTGGAAGCCCACCAGCCACCACACATAAAGATCCAGAAAATCCCAACAGTAAGATATTGTTTTTTTCTAGTTTTTAAAATGATCATAAATCCAATAATTGTTGCAAAAATTACCCAAATTAGACTTAAAAAACCCTCAATAAATTCAAAAGGTTCAAAGTTATAATATATCATTGTATCCCTACTAATCAGTTTATTTTATTTTTTAAAAATATTCTATATAAATTTATAATAGAAATATATTAGATTTGTTTTTTAAATCATTTTGTTTTCCAAAATCCAAGTTTTATAAAAAGAATTATATCATTTTTATATCCCCACTTACAAAACAATAAGTTCGAATCCTTCTGTTCATTATCGGTTCTAAGATATATAAACTTAATTTATCCATATCAGAGCTAACGGAATTTCCAGAAGCTATAAGATATTTAAATTCTCTCCAAGAACTTAATCTATCTGAGAATGAATTAAAGGAGCTTCCTAAAGCTATAGGAAATTTAACTTCTCTTAAAAGACTTAACTTATCAGAAAATAGATTAAAAGAGCTTCCAGATACTATAGGAAATTTAATATCACTCGAAAAACTTGGTCTGAATTGGAATCAATTAATAAAACTTCCAGAAACTATAGGAAGTTTAGAATCACTTTATGGTCTTTACTTAGGAAATAATAATTTAATAGAACTCCCAGACTCAATGAAATACTTATCTTCACTTCAAATATTATTTATAAATAGTAATAATTTTATAAAGCTACCAAAAGTAATAAAATATCTAACTTCACTTAGGGAACTTCATTTAGGTGATATTAATTTAAAAAAGATCCCAAACTCAATGAAAAACTTAACATCTCTTAAAAAATTATATTTAGATAAAAAAGATTTAAATAAATTCACAGACACACAAAGACAAGAAATAAAAGAGATGTTGGAAAATAATAAAATTGAAATTACTACGTTTCCATGACCTTATTAAATCCTTTTTAATTTCGTTATGATACTTTTTTTTATTTCATTTTTCAGTTCTACTTTTAAACACTGCACTGCAAATTCAAATGTCTTCTTATAATCTTGTAGGTCTCGTTTATGAGTATATTATTAAGATTAAGACTAAAAATAATAATATTATGTTGATTACCTTAATTAAGCTAATCTAATCTTATAAATAAGTTAGCAATTTTTTCGAGAAGAAAATAAATAATAGGGTTTCTTCCACTAATATTTATCTCAATAAAAGGGTTTCTTGATTCTTTGGACTTTTCGTCGATTTCTTGATTTTCTTATGGATCATAGTTGAGAGGCTAATACATTTGCTTTCCTCGCCGTGATTGGTTATAATCACTTTTGGTCTGGGTTGTATTTTACGTAAAAACTGAGAGATTTGACTACGCGATGAGTGTCCGCTAAATCCTTCTAAAGTGAATATATTCAAATTTATCCTTACGAGTTGTGTGCGACCTTTATTGTCTGCGTATTGAAATTCCCTAAATCCTTTCTGAATCCTGCTACCTAGTGTCCCTTGAACTTGGTATGAGACAAATATTAATGCGCTGTCCTTATCGTCCGCCAAACCTTTGAGATATTGCACCGAGGGTCCACCTATCAACATTCCGCTTGTAGCTAATATAATGCAAGGTCCTCCTGTTAATACATCTAATCGTTCTTCATGAGTATTGATTGTAGTAAATAAATCACTTAAAAATGGATTCTTTCCTTGATGTAATATTTTTTCACGTAAATCACTACTTAAAAAATCGGGATTAGCAGTATGAATAGCAGTTGCTTCAGAAATTAAACCATCCAGAAATATAGGAACACGTTCAATCATTC
Organism: uncultured archaeon; assembly: GCA_964525635.1. Taxonomy (GTDB): domain Archaea; phylum Asgardarchaeota; class Lokiarchaeia; order Sigyniarchaeales; family SOKP01; genus JAFGOA01. The sequence continues at coordinate 2,603 of CAZGJX010000014.1, read as the reverse complement.
CTTTAGAAATAAACTCCTCAATGACAATGATAAGTTCTTGTGCTCTTCCAACGGCTAAGACTGGAATTAAAATTTTGCCTCCTTTTTGAATAGTGCTATTTAAAATCTGTCTTAATTCTCTTTCGGATTCTTGCCGACTGGGAATTCGATCTTGTGGTCCACCATAAGTTGATTCTATCAATAAACTTTCAACTCTTGGAAATTTCACATTAGCTCTTTCTAATAACCTAGTTTTCTGGAATTTCATATCTCCAGTGTAAACAAAATTATAACCTCCTTTTCCAAAATGAAGATGTATTTGCGAAGAACCTAAAATATGTCCAGAATTGTGTAAGGTTAATTTAATATCTGGTGCTATATCTGTAACTTTTCCCCATGATAAGGGTATTGTATGTAATACTGTAGTTTTTACATCTTTTTTAGAATATGGAGGTGTTTTACCTTCTCTTTCACAGATTTGAACAAAATCAAGTTGTAACATTGTTGATAAGTTACGAGTTGGAAGTGTACAATAAACGGGTCCTCGATAACCATATTTGAAGAGAAATGGTACCATTCCACAATGATCTAGATGAGCATGTGAGATAATTACAGCATCAAGATCTCGAATATTAAACTCAGGGACATCAAAGAATGGAAATCTATCATTTGGATTTCCAACATTTAATCCACAATCTAGAAGAACATTACTATCTCTTGTCTGCATTAAAATAGCAGAACGCCCAACTTCGCGAAATCCCCCAAGAGAAGTCATTCTGATTGTAAGTTCTTTATATAAAGTAGGTCGATGTATTCTTTTTCCAATTCGGAGAAGAATATCTTTCTGTGTCTGTCTTTCTTTTGACAGCATACCACGAATTAATTGAATTGTTCTTGAAGCTAGGGGAGGGGTTCTTATTGTTTTTGGTTGCCAAAAAGTATTTGATCTGATTTCCTTTAGATTCACTCCTTTTTTTCCTATTACAATACCTGGTTTCCCAGATTCAATTATTACTTCTCCCCGGGTATGATCAAATTCTATACTGGATATTTCCGCATCTTCTCCTACTAAGTTTTTAATGTAAGCCTCTGTTTCAGCGGGATCCTTCCTTTTATCAACATTCCATCGAATTACTACCCTCTTTCTCATCTTTTTTGCAAGTTCTTTTAAACTATTAGATTGTTGGACTAGATCAGAATCTATATCTCCAGAATTACCTGCAGAATACACAGCCACCTCAGGACCTTCAAATTCTATCTTTTGAATTTGAATATGTTCAGGAAGATATTCTCGTATTTCTTCTCTTATTTTTTTTAATTCACGTTCAAAACTCATTAAAACACGCCTAATTAATATTTAAAAATTTAAAGTTTCTTTACTATTAAATCGTTGTTTAAAATCAATCGATTTTCTCTTTTATATTTACCAGATTTATTTATTTCAATTATTTATTAATTATTTAGTTTGATTAAATAAAATAATAATTGAAAACGATATTTTTGATTAATAATCTTATTAGTTATATTTGAGGTAATTGTCTCAGTAAATAGAGATCAATTAGCTCTACAATATATTAAATATATAAAAATTATTTTGTTAGATTGGAATAATTTAAAATTTCCCAAGTTCTACAATTTAGAAAGGAATTTTATTATAAAAACCTTTTGATTATTATCATTCAATAAAATATACTATTTCAACATATAATTTATACCATATTTATTGTCTAAACAAATTTAATAAAATAGATTAAGAATAAAAGATATTATCATGAGAAGAAGAGATAAAGAAATAACAGATCATACTATAATAGAATCTCTAATAAAGAAAGCAATTGTCTGCAGAATAGCATTTTCAGATAACAATATCCCATATATAGTTCCCATGAATTATGCTTACAAGAATAATAATATATATCTGCATTCTTCAAGTAAGGGAAAAAAAATCGAAATTTTAAAAAAAAATAATAATGTATGTTTTGAAATCGATCTTAATCAGGAATTACATCCATCCGAGATTCCATGTAACTGGACTATGAAATATGATAGTGTAATTGGACAGGGAACTGCAAATTTCATTGAAGATTTTCAAGAAAAAAAAAAGGTTCTTAATATTCTTATGAAAAAATATTCGAATAAAGCGTCATGGAAATATTCAGATGATATGGTTGAAAAAGTTTCAATCATTAAAGTCATAATTGATTCTTTTACTGGTAAACGATCTAATTATAATATTATGACAAATTAAGAAAAAGAATAAAAAAAATCCAAATTCAGATAGATTTTTTATATGCAAAATATAAATAAAAATATGAGTAAAATAAATATTGGAGCAATAGCTAGTGGTTCAGGGAGTAATTTCGAAGCTATCATAGAAGAAACAAAATCAGGTATTTTAAAAGAGAAAGCAGAAGTTAAAGTATTGATTTGCAATAAAGCGGGAGCTTATTGTATGAAAAGAGCTGAAAATCACGGGATTCCTTATGTCTTGATTGAATCTGACATATATGAGGGAACTAGAGAGGAATTTGATCAAAAAATGATTGAAATTTTGAAGGATTGTGAATGTGAATTGATAATTTTAGTTGGTTATATGAGATTTGTCAGTAAAATGTTTATTGAGA
>CAZGJX010000013.1:0-51008 GCA_964525635.1 uncultured archaeon | reverse complement strand
AACTGTGTAATATTCTTTGATTCTCGTTTGCATAATAGGGACAATGACTGCATAAAATTCGACTCTCCCATATATTAAAAAAAAAGAACATATAACCAAACCAACCTATTAAGATTATAATTAATAATGTTAAATCATAATCAGAATAAATTAAACCTAATAAAGCTGAAATAAAGAATGTTAAAAAACTCAAGATAAAAAATATTGATAATCTCCAATCAGAGTGGCAATGTAATTTTCCTTTAATTCCACAAGTATTACATATAGATTTATCCCCCCAAATGCAGATTTTTTGATTAAAATACTAGTATTTTCATCAATCATGATAAATATATTCAAGAAAAAATTGATAATTTATATTTATACTAATATATTGTTAGGTTTAATTTAAATTTTTAATCTTCTTAAAAATAATTTAAAGTTTGTAGGAAATCTATAAATACACAATCAACTAAATATAAATATATAAGTTTATTTTTTACAAATTATATTTGTTGAAAATAAAATATTAAAATAGATAATTGTCCCTAAACTTTTATAATAATTTTTAATTTTACTAATTAATAGAAGGAAAATCTAAGAAAGAATAATATTTAATATTATTATTGTTAAAGAGTTGAATTTTATGAAAAAATATTATTTTAAACTTATTTTATTTGTTATAATTCTCTCTTTATTAGCAAATTCATTAATCTTTAATTCCAATAATATTAAAGAACATAGTGAAGAACATATCATTGATTTTGATAATTTATCTAGGAATTTGAGAAGCTCTTCAATTAGTTTTAATCAACTTGAAGTTATTAACATTGAAAGTAATGGTTCTTCTTCAGGAGTAGAATCTGATATAGATATTTTTGGAAATATTCACCTCATATGGCGAGATAGTTATAATTATTCCGCTTCTGGTGATGATATAGATATCTTCTATAAGAAATGGGATAATGTTACTAAATTATGGTCTGATATAGAACTTATTTCTGCAAATAGTACTAATGACTCGTCTTTACCATCATTAAATGTGGATAGATTCGGTAATATTCATATCGCTTGGGAAGATAAAACAGATTTATTATCATCTGGAGCAGATTATGATATTTTTTATAGACGATGGGATATTATCTCTGGAAATTGGACACAAACAGAACTAGTGTCATCTGGAATGGATAAAAACTCAAGAAATCCTAAAATTACAAACGATTTGGAAGGGAATGTTCATATAACTTGGTATGATTATAATATTTCAGATTATAATCCAAATATTTACTATAGATCATGGGAAAATTCAACTACATCATGGACTAATGTAGAAAGAATTTCTATTGAATGTACTGGAATAGCCCAAAATCCTTCAATTGCAACAGATAATAATGGTAATGTACATATTGCTTGGCAAGATACTACCAACTATAATAATTCCGGAACCGATAATGATATATTTTATAAGAGTTGGAATTTTACTACTGAAATATGGTCTACCCTTGAAGTAGTTTCAATAGAGTGCAATCAATCCTCCTATAGACCTTCAATAGCAATAGACAGCACTAATAATTTGCATGTAACATGGTATGATCACACAAGATATGATAATTGTGGATCAGATAGGGATATTTTTTATAAATTAAGGAATTCTTCGACTAAAAATTGGAATTCCGTTGAAATTATATCAAGAGAATGCAATTCTGCTTCTATAAATCCATCTATTACCATAGATGAGCTAGACAATATTTATATTACATGGCAAGATTTATCAGATTACTTTATTGCTGGTCCAGATGAGGATATTTTCTATAAATGGTATAACAATGTTTCAAAAGTGTGGAGTATAATAAATGTTATTTCTATTGAAAGTAATACATATTCTCAATATCCTACTATTTCAATCAAAAATCTTGAAAAAGGTTGTATAGCTTGGATTGATTTAGAGGATTATAATGGATGTGGAGGAGATACCGATATTTTTTTTAAACATTTAATAAAAAATAAATATCCAAAAATAAATCAACCATCTGATATTATTACTGATGGATCAGGATCAGAAATAAATTGGATTATTACTGATGATACTGAACAAGGAAAGTATCATGTTTTTACCAATAATACAATTGATAATCATATCGAATGTAGTCCATATTATGATTGGTATAATAATTCTATATTTAATATTCCAATAAATAGTATAAAAACAGGAGTATTTGTTTATACTATTGAATATTATGATGTATATTATCTTAGAGGTATAAATAGTTCAGTCAAAGTAACTATTATTGATACCGACCCTATTTTTGAAAGCTCACAAAATGATTTTACTGTATATAAGGGGCGAGACAAAGTAATTAGTTGGACAATCATAGATGACTTTGGAGGGGGAGATTATATAATATTTAATGATAATATTCCAATCTTATCATTTCTATGGTCAAGTGGTGTGCCTATTCCTTATATTGTTGATACATCTAAATTAGGAATATTTAATATTACAATTCAAATTACAACAAACACAGGTCAAGTATTTTGGGATGATGTTATAATAACGATATCTCGATCTCCTTTCGATATATTTATTCAGGATTATTTAATGTATATTATTCTAATTATTGGAATCATAAGTGGTATAACTTCTTATATTATATTAAGGCAAAAGAAAAGTAGAAAAAACAGAAGTAAATGGAAAGAAAAAAAAGATATCTTTTTCGATTTCCTCAACATTGATTCATTTTTTCTAATTCATAAAAACACGAGTGCTGTTATCTTAGAAAAGACTTTTTCAAAAATACCTCATAAAGCTAATTTAATAAGTGGTTTTCTACAAGCAATTACTTCCTTTAAATATGAAATTAAAAAAGAAAATATAGAAAAAAAAGTAAAAGAATCGATTTTATTAGATTTCATGGAGTATAAAATATATCTTCAAGATGGAGAATTTATTAGAATAGCTTTAATTTTAAATTCAGAACCTTCAAACTACTTAAAAAAAATATCGATGAAATTTATTGAAGAATTTGAAAATAAGCATTATAAATTACTGAAAAATTTTAATGGAGAAATTAATATCTTTCAGAAATCTATATTTCTAATTGATATGTATTATAATACATCTTTAGTATATCCTCATAGAGTAAATAGGGGTCTTGCTACAATTGAATTAAGTTCTTTTCAAGAAAACCTATTAAAAATAATTAAAAAATTCGAGAGAAAAGAAGATCACTTCTTTATTGGTAAATTATTAAATTACTTAATTGAAAAAATGCCAAATCAACCAAAGGAAAAAATAATTGCCAATATCTATGATTTAAAACAATTTGGACTATTAGTACCTATACGAGAAGATTATGAATCAATCTTCTAATATTTTTCAGTTTTATTAATAATTAAATTGGATTTTTATTTTAAGAAATTTAACTGTAACTAAATACAAAATCTATAAATAATAAATCTTCTATCATTGATATGTTTCTGAATATATAAAAATTAATCATAATTTGAAATTAAATTAATTAAAAAAATATCTTAATTATTGATTTCTGATATTCATTTTAAGAAAAAATAAAGAAAATTATAATATATTCGAGTAAGCATATTAAAGGATTTGGTATAAGTGATTAGAAAAAAAAATAAAAAATCAATGAATATATTTCTACTAATACTTTTATTTTTATTAATTTCAACTATTTTCTATAATAATAATGATAATAATATTTCAAAAAAAAAAGATAATGAATATTTAAATAAAATACCAAGTAACTTAAAAAGCTCCTTATATAGTTTTTCATTATCAGAAATAATCTCTAGTGAAAGTGTTAATCATTCTAGTATTCCATTTATACTTATGGATGATTTTGAAAATATCCATATAGCATGGCGAGATATTACAGATCTAAATGGCTCAGGATATAATGATTTGGATATTTTTTATAAAAGATGGGATAATAACACACAAGAATGGACATCAACTGAAATAATTTCTAATGAAAGTACCAATAATTCTTTTTCTACTTCAATGGCTATAGATAGTTTGGGGGATGTACATATAGTATGGGATGATCTTTCAAATATAACTGCAATAAATAATGATAATGAGAAGAGTGATATATATTATAAATATTTGAATTATACTACAGGATTATGGAGCTCAATTGAGCTTATTTCAACAGAAAGTAATCAATCCGCTGTTGAACCATCCATGGTCATAGATAGCCAAGATAATATTCATGTTGTATGGTTTGATATAACAGATTTTGATGGAACTTATGATTATGATATATTCTATAAACGATGGAATGCCACATCTAAATCATGGACGATAACTGAGGTGATATCAAACGAGAGTACACAACCTTCTCAAAATCCACAAATTACTATTGATAAATATGATAATATACATATAGTATGGGATGATTGGGAGGATTATAATGGATGTGGAAGTGATGCAGATATCTTTTATAAAAAATGGAATAATAACACAAAAACATGGAGTAATATTGAAATAATTTCAAATGAAAGTTCTTATTTTTCCCAATATCCCAAAATTGTTGTAGGTGATACAGGAAACTTACATATTACATGGGAAGATAAAACAGATTATAATGGTTGTGGAAGTGATACAGATATCTTTTATAAAAAATGGGATAATAATACAAAAACGTGGAGTAATGTTGAAATAATTTCAAATGGGAGTACTCAAAATTCTTATTATCCTTCTATTACATTGGATAATTTAGAAAACGTGTATATAGTGTGGGAGGATTCTACAAATTTAGATTATTCAGGAGAAGATAGGGATATATTTTATAGATTATTGAATACTACATCTGAAACTTGGAGTTCTACGAATTTAATATCATCAGAGAGTACAGAGCTTTCTGCTGCAGCTTCAATTACAGCAGATAAATTTGGAACTGTATGTGTTGTATGGCAAGATCGAACTGATTATAATGGAGCAGGAAGTGATTATGACATTTTTTATAAACACTTAATTATAAATGATAGACCGATGATACTAAGCACTCCAAATAATATATTCACAAATGGAACAGTAACAGGAATAATAAATTGGATGATTAGTGATCAGATAGGAGGAACAGGGGAATATCGTATAATTATAAATGATATAGAGAATAATTTTTATGAATGGATACCTTGGACTCAATGGAACAATAACATATTATTAAATGTTCCTATAAAACCGAGTGATCCAGGGATATATGTATATACAATTGAATATTATGATATTTATCACCAAAGGGGATTAAATAGTTCAGTAATAGTCACAATAAATGATGATATTCCAATAATTGAAGGACCTAATGATCATGAAGTATATAAAGGTACTCGATATTTACTTAGCTGGATAATTTCAGATGATTTTGGTGGAATTTCATATAGATTCTATGAAAACGATATTCCTAAAAGTTGGCGTATTTGGTTAAATAGTGATCCAATTCCTTATATTTTAGATACTTCAGTTTTAGGAACATTTAATATTACTATCGAATATAATACTACTACTGGGCAAATAGGTTTTGATACTGTATTAATAAAAATTACACGTTCTCCGTTTGATATTTTTATACAAGATTATTTAACTTTTCTTTTAGTTCTTATTGCAGTGTTAATTGGAATTTCAATATATATTATCTTAAAGAAAAGTAAAAAAGTAAAGAAAGTAACTGTTTGGAAGGAAAAAACAGAAGTTTTGTTTGATACTCTTAATATTGATTCTTTATTGATAATCCATAAGGAAACAAGTACTGTTATTCTAAATCTTAATTATTTTAAAATAGTAGAAGAACCAAGTTTAATTGGTGGATTTATTCAAGCAATTACATCTTTTAAATATGTATTAAAAGAACAAAAAATAAAAAAGCCATCTAAAGAGTTGTTTTTATTAGATTTTAGAGAATATAAAATTCTAATTGAAGATGGTGAATTCATAAGAATAGCGTTAATAATAAATTTAATGCCATCTGATTATATAATGAGTGCATCTAAAGGATTTATCGAAGAATTCGAATCCAAATTTTATAAATACTTAAAAAATTTTTCAGGAGAAATATCTGTGTTTCAGAATTCTATGGATTTAATAGATAAATATTTTAATATACACTTAGTACATCCTCATATTATTAATGAAAATCCACCATCTGTTCAATTAACTTCCTTTCAAGAAAAGATACTTAAATTAGCGAAAAAATATTATAGTCTAACAGGGAATTTCTATTTAACCAAATTATTAGAATTTTTAATATTAAGGATACCTCACGAACCTAAAGATAAAATAAGTGCTAATTTATCAGATTTAATACAATATGGATATATTAATCAAATCATAAGAGATTCTTAATTCATGTAATGATCTAAGACATTATATAAGATGTTTAAGAAGAATAAATATCTCTGAGATAATATTAACCTATTATTATATATTTAAAAACCGGGATTCATAAAATAGAAATAATTTGATAAATACTATAAAATATTTGATAAGTTTAGCATAAATATCAAATCCTTCAACCTATAACTAATATATTAAAATAAGGAGTAATTATTTTTGCTGGAGAATATTGATTACTGAATTTAATTGCTGTGTAGTAAAATGATTTTGTTCAATAGATTGAGTAGGACATGAAGCCACACAAGTCCCACATCCCTTACACAGAATTGGATTTATTGTTGCCAATTTTTTATATTTATTAAAATTTATAGCGCCATAAGGACAGAGAGATTGACAAATCCCACAGCCAGAGCAAAGATGATCATTAATTACAGAATAATAAGGATTAATTTCAATTTCTCCTTGAGCCATTAATGATAATGCTCCAGAAGCAGCCGCTTTAGCTTGAGCAACTGTATCCGGAATATCTTTTGGACCTTGTGCAACTCCTGCGATAAATACACCTTCTGTTAATGTATCAACCGGTCTTAATTTTGGATGTGCTTCCATTAAAAATCCATCAACAGATTTCTGTAAAGTTAATAAACATGCAATTTTATCAGTATCTATATTAGGTTCTAAACCACAAGAAAGGATAAGCAAATCAACTTTTAATTCAATAAGCTGTTGCATTAACGTATCTTCAGATCGAATAATAATATTTTGTTCTTTATCTTCAAACACTTCAGCAATTCTTCCTCTAATATAGTTTATTCTGTATTCTCTCTGTGAGGATTCATAAAATTCCTCATAACTCTTACCAAATGCTCTTATATCAATATAAAAAATATATACATCTGCATTTGGATGTTTTTCTTTATATTGCCTTGCTTGTTTAATTGCATACATGCAACACACTCTAGAACAATATTGATTACCTCCTTCTTGAAAATATCTACTACCAACACATTGAAGAAATGCGATACTTTTTGGGATTTTTAAATCAGAGGGCCGAGCGGGATTTCCCATTAAAGGTCCAAAAGAACTTAATAATCTTTCCATTTGTAACCCAGTTATTACATTTGTTAATTTACCATATCCGTATTGTTTTAATTCTGTTGGGTCATATAAATCCCAACCGGTTGCAACTATTATTGTTCCAACATCAATATCAAGATATTCAGCATTATCATCAAAGTTAATTGCTTCAGGTTCACATATATCAGGTCTAGCACATACTCCGCATTTTATACATTTCTCCATATCAATAGTATATTGTCCAGGTACTGCTTGAGGAAAAGGAATATAAATTGCTTTTCGTTGTGTCATTCCAAGTTCAAATTCATTTCCACATATAACAGGACAAAATTCTACACATGCTCCACATCCAGTACACTTTTTCTGATCAACATAATGGGGTTTTTTCAAAATACGTACTTTAAAATTTCCTACAAAACCATCAACATTTATAACTTCCGAATATGAAAGGATTTCAATATTTTTATGTCTTGCTATATCAACCATCCGAGGTGTAAGAATACAAGCTGAACAATCCATCGTTGGAAAAGTTTTATCTAATTGAGCCATATGCCCTCCGAGAGTGGGATTTTTTTCTACTAGATAAACTTTATACCCTTTATCGGCAACATCAAGAGAAGCATTCATCCCTGCAATACCTGCTCCTATAATTAGACATGAGGGTTTCACTTTTACTCTTTGAGGAATTAAAGGTTTTAATTTTCTTACTTTTGCAACTGCCATTCTTATATGATCTAAAGCAATTTCAAATGCTCCTTCAGAATTATATAAATTCACCCATGAAGCATGCTCTCTAATATTAGCCTGTTCAATTAAGAATTGATTTAAACCTGATTCTTTACATATTCCTCGAAATGTATTTTCATGCATCGTTGGAGAGCATGCTGCAATCACAACTCTGTTGATTATTCCTGATTCAATGTCTTTTTTTATTAAATTTTGACCAATATCTGAACACATAAATCTATCATCCTTTACTAGGATTACCTCAGGTATCTTTGAGATTTGGTCAATTAATTTTTTAATATCGACAACTCCTGCTATATTTGCTCCACAATGACAAATATATACTCCAATTTTAGGTGAATTCATTTTAATAATCGTTTTGAATATTCAGATTAAATTATGTTTCTTTTGTACCATTAATATTTATAATTTTTAGTAAAAAAGAACATTCTCTAGAACAAATAAAAAATAGTCTAATTAAAAACTATTTAATATTTTTCATTATAATTATTGGAAAATCCCTTTTTTCAAATTAAAATTTATTTTTAATGGTAAGAATTTATATCTATTTAATGAATCTTATAATATTATTCTTTTATAATTACTAGGTTTGGTTGAATAATAAGAAACTCATAGACTCTTTTTATCGGGGGTTTTTCAGCACCATAAGAGAAACGAAAAATTCCTTCCTTCGCCTCCAAAACCGTTATTATTATTTTATATCTTTTATTTTCTAATTTATCAAATATTATAATTCCCGATAAATCAGAAGCTCCTCTTAAGAAAATTTTTCAAATATAATCACATAAAAATTTTTAACTTCATTAATATAATTGTATTGCTGATTATGTGAATAATATTCATTAAAATTATCTAATAGCTATTTTCTATTTCTTATATTCGCTTCTATTATCTTGGTTTGCATGTTATATAAATAAGAATTGATGATATTAATTCTTGATTATCTTCTAATATATTATATTAGATAAAAATCATCGTTAAATTATTATTAATTAAAACTGTTCTTTTATTTTTTTTAGGAAGGAATCATGTGATATAAATGGAGATACTCCCTTAATATTATGGTTCCGAATTAATCCTAAACGATTTGGGTCTAAACCCATACTCACTCCAAGAAGCTGTGTAATATAGATTACAGGAATATTAAATGGTTTACCAATTTCATTTGCAAAAATTTTATTTACTTCAATTTGTCCAAGGTCGAATTGAAGTTCGCAAAAAGGACAACAATTAATTATTATATCTGCTTCTACATCCCTTATGTTAATTAATTTTTCCTTAGTAAAATCTGCAGCAACTTCATTTACTGCGCTTCTCAAAGCACCACCAGCTCCGCAACACATAAATTTATCTTTATAATTAATACTTTTAGCTCCAGTTAGTTCTACAATTTCATCAAGAAATATAGGATTTTCATATTCACCATTCCAAGGCCTTTTTTTGCTGGGTTTAACGATGTGACACCCATAATGGACTGCAACTTTTAAATCTGTAAATTGGTATTTTATAAAATCACGAATATAATTAAGACCCATATCTATATATAATACTTGAACTAGATGTTTAGGTTCATATTTTCCTGTATAATTTTTACCGATTTTTTGAAGTTCTTTATTTACTTTTTTCTTTAATTCTGAATCATGTTCAAGATCATACCAAACGTCTTTTAATGTTCCATAACAACCATTACATCCTGTGATGGGATTTAAGTTAAGTTCTTCTGCTAAAACAATATTTCTAGCTGCAATAACATACCAAGTGGGAATATGAAAAGATCGAAATACACCAGGAGCAGGACAACATGAAGCACCTGGTAAATCTAAAAGTTCCGCTCCCAGTTCATCAAAAACATCTCTTATACTACGTTCAATCATGGGATATCTATTTGGTATAACACAACCTAAAAATAAAGCATATTTCCATTTATTTTCTGATGTTAGGTTATTCATTATTTTTTAAATCCCTTTCTATTTTATTCTTTGCTCCTTCTAATAAATCTTGAAATTTAACTTGTTTCATTAAAGTTTGACATTCCTTCAAAGCTTCTGGATATGAATGAACTGTAGGGGGTAATGATGTTAATTTATAAGATTTTCTTAGAGCTCTCCATTTTTTATTATCCTCTCCTATAGCAGATATAGCATGTCCAGTTTTAAAAAAAATATTATATGCTAAATTAAAATGATTATCTAAAATATATCCTTCTTCTACGGCGATATTTCTTAATTTAATTATCATATCAGTCACGGGTATATCTCGAGGGCAACGCTCATAACAATAATAGCATGTACTACAAAGCCAAATATCAATATCTTTTAAAATTGATTCATCACCAGTTAATATTTTTCGAATAGCTAAACGTGTTCTAAAGGCAGTACGTCGTCCTGAAGGACAACTTCCTGTACATGTTCCGCAATTAATACATGCAAGAATTTTTTCTAATCCAACCTCGACAAATTTCTTGGATATTTTATTATTAATATTTTTACAGATATCTTTTTTAAGATATTTTTCAGGATTTTCATTCATATAAATCTGTATTTGTTATGCTAAATTTTAAAGAATATAGAGGATTAAATTAATTTTTTTTTGAATAGATATAAAATTTTAAAATCTAATTAAATAAAACAAAATTAAGCATATTAAATATTTTATGTAAACTCTAAAACAAAATTTAATGTTTTAATTTTATTTTTAAATATTGAATTTTTTAAATTGTATTAAAAAAAAAAAAAGAGTTAATTTATATTTTCTAACATTTTATTAATTAGTTTTCTTCTCTCTTCAGGAGCTAAGTTGACTAAATCTTCAATTAATAGACCTCTTTCCTTTAATGTAAGATCTAACAAACTTAATTTTCTAATCGTTTCAGGATCAGATAAACTTGTAATATAATTCTCCATTTTAGGTATATCTTCAATTAATTTATTTGTTTCAAGATATTCCTTTAAATGAGGAGAATGTTTCACTATAGCTTTATAATTCTTATTTGTTGGTTGAGGAATTTGTTGTGGTTGATAATCCGCTAAATTAACTTCCCTTTCGAACTCTTCTCGTAGAACCTCTTGTATCATCGGTGTAGAGTCTTCTAATTTTACTACAGGAGATGCTGGTTTACCAAGAGTGGGTTCACTAATTTTCTTTTGAGGTTTGAATTTATCGTAAGATAATCGTGCAAAAATTAAAAGGGTTAAAACTGAAATGGCAATAATTAATGATATAACTATTATCAAAATTAGATTTCTATCAGTTGATGGCGTTGTAGGTGGATTAATTAGAGTGAAATTAACTATAGGAAAATTATCTGTAGCATTTGCAATTCCTTGAATATTGTAAGGAGTATCTCCAATACCATTTAAATCTAAATCCTCTCCAATATAATTGTCCCAATAATTTCCAAATTTACCGTTATCCCATTTATTGCTTGTATTATTTTCAATTGCATTCAATATATTCTGTGTAAAATTATTAAAATAAATGAGATTATATTCTGAGTTAGAATAAGATTCTAAACCGATAGAATTATTCCAGAAAATATTATTATAAATTGTCGAATTTCTACAAGAATGATATAAAATAACTCCTGAATTGATATTACTTAAAAATTCATTATTTTCAATAGTTGCAAAATATAGATATGACAACCTTATACCATAATTCTCATTTTCAATAAATTGATTACCAATTATATTGAAATAATCGCCATAAGAAGCGTCAATTCCATATTCATTTTGTTTGAATATATTATTTGATATTTCTATATTTTCAGTATCAGCTATAAATTGAGTTGAAATGATACCAATAGAATTATTTTGAAAGAGACAATTTTTTATTGTTAGGAACTGATTTCCATAAATCAGAAAGATACCCCTTTGTAAATTATGGGAAATAATACAATTATCAACCTCAATGTTGATACATTCATCGATATAAATCCCTGATGATGATGTATATGTTAAGTTCAAATTATTGATCAAAATATTACTACATTTATGGAGAATAACGGCATCGTTTAAATGGGCTAGATTAAAATTTTCAATAATAGAATTATGGCAATTTATTAATATTATTTTCGAGGGATCACCTAGAAATGTAAAATCTTCAGAATTTAAACCCGTAGTATTAATATAAGCATATATGATTTTTCCATTAATTGTATTAGTTAAAGTTATATTCCAATTTATAAATGAATATGGCAATCTATAATCAAAATTAAAATCACAGTTTATCAATGTATTATAAGATATTTCTACATATGGAGATGACCATATCCAATCTAATCCCCCAATTCCCTTACTATCTTTTATTGTATTATTAATAAGATATAATTCACTAGATACTGTTTCATCTAATAAAATACCATAATTATTGTATTCAATAAAATTATCTGCAATTTTACACACTCCAAAATCAACAAATCCAAAACTTATTCCATTCCCAGAATTATTTTTGATTATATTATTTGAAATAGTTAAATTTTCACATGCCCAGATTGATATTCCATTATAACCATAATATTGTTCTGGAGGAAATCCATTATAACAAATACGATTATTTATAATATCTATATTATCAGCACTCAATGATATTGGAGATTCACTATTATAATAAAAATCATTATTCCTAATTATAATATTATCAGATAAACCTGCATCAGTTCTAATGCCACTCCCAAAATTAAAAGATATATTGCATGATTCTATTAAAAGATCTGAAGTATAAGAAAATCTAATAGCTTCTACAGTATTATAAATAAAATCACACTCTGTTATATTAATTGAAGAACATTGTATTGTATATATTCCAATTGAACAATTTAAAAAGATTGAATTGTTAATTATAATATTATTACAAGCATAGAGAATAATTCCTACATCATAAGTCACCAATTGCATATCATTAATAATACTATCATTACAATTAATTAACATTATAATATATGGATCTCCAAATAAGAAAAAGTCATTTTCAGTAAGATTTGTAGAATTTATATAAATATATAATGTTTTTCCATCAACAGTATTGTCCAATGACACATTCATTGTACTTAAGTAAGTAAAGTCATAATAATAATTTCCAAAATTAATACTTGAGTTTATTAAATTATTATTATAAAGAGAAAGATATTCTGTTCGATAAGATTTTATACCCTCAATACAATCTATAATATAATTTGAATCTAGTGTAATATGATTGGAATAATCACTATAAATTCCCTGTTCACCAAGATAAATTGTGTTTGAGACTGCAGAACAATTAATGCATGAATCCAGAATGATATTTTGTACATTTGAGGTTAAATTATTATAAATTAAAGAGATATTATATGATGTTTCTAGTACAATACCACCTGCATTATTATAGGAAATAGTATTATTATTAATGAGTCCACCTCTATCTCCTTTTGTATTTTCAGCATTAAGTATTCTTATTCCAGCATTAATATTATTTTTAATTATATTTTTTGTAATATTAACATTATCGCTTCCACTATTATAGATACCATGGTCTAAATTAGATTCTATAGTATTATTGTATATTTCTGAATCATGTGCTGTCCAAAGATATAAACCTGACAATCCATTATTACATATAGTGTTATTTTCTATAGTAGAAAGTTCAGAATATAACGAGATTCCATATATTCTATTATTATTGGCAATATTATCTTCAATCGTATTATTGTATCCACTTATATCCAAACCGGTATAATCATTAAAAGAAGCATTATTATTTTTAATGTTTGAATTTTGGCAATTTGAGATGTCCATACCATATCTTTCGTTATAAAAAAGGCGGTTATTAGATATATTTGAATAATGTGAATTTTCTACAGATATTCCTATTCCAGTTGAATTATGAACGATGTTATTAATTATCTGTATATTATCACACCTAAATACTGAAATACATTGAGAGTAATTAGATAAAGTAAATCCATCAATAACGGAATTAGGACAATCTCGAAGTATAATTTGTCCAGGATATCCATTACTTGTAAAATTCGCTGTATTTAAATTTGGTTCATAAACATAATAATAGATTGAATTACCATTTACAGTATTTGTTGTTTTTATATCTAAGATGTAATCAAAATCTATAGACATCCCTCCCCCAGACATTTTATTATATTCAATTATAGTCAAATAACAATTATCAGTTACACTTATACCCGTCTTACATTTATTAATTGTATTATTTGCTACATATCCATTTCTAGAATTACGACAATAAATTCCAGTACCAGAATTTTCAATTGTATTATTAAATACAGTTATATCATCATGAGGGTCTGTATATACAGATGAAATATAGATACCATAACTATAACAATTAAATATATAATTATTTTCAATATTACTATTACTTTGAATAATATCTGTACTACCCACAATTCTTATACCTATTCCGTATCCTGATCCTGTATTGGCTACATTATAAATTTCATTTTCAGAGATTGTGTTATTGGTACATATACCTTGAATATTTATTCCCCGATTTGGTGTTCTTGTCAAATTATTGTGATTGATGATTAAATGATTTGATTCAATAATATGAATTCCATAAGCTACCCAATAGAATTCGTTATTGATTATATTAACAAGATCCGAATTATCTATAGTTATTCCATAAGAACTCGAAAAATATGAATTCCTTTTAATATTATTATTTTTTAAAATACAATTTGGGCTATTAACTAATTCAATTCCATCATTTCGATTATTAAAAGCTGTAAAGTTTTCTATAGTATTGTTAAAACAACTATTTAGAGAAATCCCATCTCCAAGATTATAAGAACTATCACAATCTATAATCTTTGTATTATTTACATTATTTAATACAATCCCAGCTTCAGTTGAACAATTAAGAGTTGTACAATTAATTATTTCAAGATACTTCTCTGAATTAATGATCTCTAGAGGAATTGAACTTTCTTGACCATTGATTATTATATCTCTAATAATATATGGATTACTAAAAGTGCCTACTCCAGTACACCAAGTTTGAGTTTCTGCCCAAGACCAATTATGCGCACCTACACCTGTAGAATTTCCATCGATAAATATTGGAGCTTCATTAGGAGCAGATATATTTAAATTATGATTCTGATTAGTATAATCGAACTTCATAATGTTATTTAAAGAATAAATAAAACTTGAGAATAATATGAAAGTTAAAATAATAAATGATATTAAAATTGATTTATTATTTTTTCTTGATTTCCAACCTCTATTCTGATATATAAATTTATTTTTGTTCAATTAAATCCCTCATATATTTTATTTGGATAATATGTATTTTCTTTTTTTTCCTTCTTAACTTCTATAAATTGGAACTTTTTTAATAATGTTAAATGCCAAATAATTTTTCCTACATTAATGTCAAGAGAATTTGAGAGATTTTGTAGAGTTTTTCCAGGATTTTTAGTTATAAAATCAAATATCTCCAATCTCTCAATGGATGATGAAATATTTTTTTTTGTCGCTCTTGATCCTATTAATAGTGAACCATTTTTTATCATATTTTTAATATAGCGCTCGATTTGTCTTTTTTCTAAATGATTAAGTGTAATACATAATTCTTTGACCATTTCACCAAGTGCTAAGCTATGATTTTTTTTAAATAGATCCATGACATTATTTTTAATTTCCTTTTCCACTTGAAGTAAAGTATAACCATTCATGATTATTTTTTATATTTGTTTAAATTAATGTTACTCATAGTTTGTTGGTTTTATCTTAAAAAACCAATTGGAATATATGTGAAATTTTTTTAATTATTTTTTTATTACCACTTTGAATTATTATTTAATTAGTTTTTATTAGATTACCAAATTCTAGGATATATGTATATTATCTAACATTATCAATATTTTTTCCAAATTTTCTTTATTTATAAGATATCTTTTTTTTTTATTTCCATTTACTTTTAAAACTAAATTTAAACTAACTAATGTGATTAAGTATTTTTTTACTGTATTATAATGCATAGATAAGCTTTCGGCTATGATGGTTGGTCTAAGAGGTTCTTCTTTTTGTTTCAAAAATTCTAATATTTTAATTACTTTATCATTCCTAAGAAAAAAAAATAATAAATCATATTTGGCATCTGAATTAAAACTAAAGAAAACTTTTTGACTTTCTATTTTTATTGATCTTATATATTTAAAATTCATTAATAATTCTAGATGCCACAGAACCCGGTTAGCTCCTATATTCAATTCGTTCATTATTTGGTTTATATTGATACCAGGATTATTTATTATGAGATTATTTATTGTGTTTCTAATTGGTGTTTCTAAAATATCTTCTTTAACTAACTTTTTTCCAACTAAAATGATTTGATTCCCAATAAATTTTTTCAGAATTAATTCGATTTTATTTTTATTGAAGTCCTGATTTAATTTTAATCGATTGTTCATAAAATGAATTAGACTTTTTATTTCTATAATGGGTTTTTTCTTAGTATACTCTTTTATTAGAGTATAAATTATTTTTTCTTCTTCCTCTTTAAATACTCTTTTCATTTTCTGGTTCTTTAATTTAAAGTTAGTAATGAACTATAGGATTGTTAATTTATATTTATTTGAAATTATAGTTTATTTTAACATTCCATTTATGAAATTTAAATTTTATTTTATCAAATTTAAAGAAAATATCATTTGAAAATCATATACTAAAGAAATTGAATAAATATAGCAAGATTTTAGTTAGTTTATTATAATTTCTGAATATATCTTTTATTTTTGAATTAGAAAGTTATTTAAAACTGAGATTTTATATGCTAGTAGTGTAAATATCTATAATTAAAATAAGACTTTTCTTTGATTATTATCAAATTAAATTCAGTATATATTATAATAATTATTTTAGTATCATGAATAGATATGATTTTTTGGGAAGTAAAAATCGGACTCCATATCCTATATTAATAATAGAATATCATTCTAGAATAATGATCTAGATATTATAAATATATTAAGGTGTAAAATTATTGAAAATAATTGTTTTAAATGGAAGTCCAAAGGGAGATTTGAGCGTAACTATGCAATATATTTTATTTTTACAAATGAAATTTTCACAACATGAATTAAAAATAATTAATGTAGCTCAAAAAATTAAAAAATTAGAAAAAAACCGAAATTCATTTTTGGAGATAATTGAAGATATAAAATTGTCAGATGGTATCATTTGGGGTTTTCCTTTATATTATATGCTAGTTTGTTCTCAATACAAAAGATTTATAGAATTAATTTATGAATATCATGCTCAAGAAGCGTTTCAAGGAAAATATTCTTCTCTCTTAACCACATCAATAAAATTTTTTGATCATACAGCAATTAATTATATTCATGCTATTTGTGATGATTTGGAAATGAATTATATTGATGACTTTTCAGCACATATGAACGATTTATTGAACGAAGCTGAAAGAAGGAAATTGATTTTATTTGCAGAAAAATTCTTTTATTTTATAGAAAATAAAATTCCTACAGTGAAATATTACCATCCTATAAAAACTCTAGAATTTGATTATTTTCCTAATTTGAATATTAAAGAAGATGAAAAAATAAAAAATGATGGGAAAAGAATAATCATCATAACAGATTCTTTAGATGGTCAAACAAATTTAGGAAAAATGATTGAGAAATTTAAAAATTGTTTTTTAGATAATGTTGAAATAATAAACCTATATGATTTAGATATTAAAGGAGGATGTTTAGGTTGCCTTCATTGTTCTTATGATAATCATTGTATATATGAGAATAAAGATGAATTTATAGATTTTTGGACCAATAAACTAAAAATAGCAGATATTATCATTTTTGCTGGAGTTATAAAAGATAGGTATTTATCATCAAGATGGAAAATGTTTTTTGATAGATCTTTTTTTAATGGACATATTCCAGGATTGATGGGAAAACAATTTGGATTTCTAATTTCAGGTTTATTAAATCAGAATGCGAATCTAAGACAAATTCTTATATCTTATGTAGAAATGAACAATAGTAATTTAGTAGATATCATAACAGATGAATTTGACGATTCTATACAATTGGATTTGAAATTATTCTATTTTGCTAAAAATCTAGTGAAATTTTCGAAAGAAAATTATATTAAAAAACCAAGTTTTCTTTACTATGGAGGAAAAAAAATATTTCGCGATGAAATCTATAAATCAATGAGATCTATCTTTCAAGCAGATCATAGATATTATAAAAAACACGGATATTATGATTTTCCAAAAAAACCCTTCTATTCGAGAATCATGATGTTATTATTTAAGAATAAGAAATTTAGAGAAATAGTATTTAAAGATGGAAGAATGAAAAAGGAAATGGTAAAACCATACCAAAAATTAATTCAGAAAGAATAAAATCATGAATTAAAACTAAACATACTAAATAAATAATAACAAAAAAGATATAAAGACAACGCCATAATAAAAAAAAATTTAAAAATTATATAAAAAAATAATCAATAATCATATTCTATTAATTATTTCTTCTATTTTTTTTATCCGTTTTTCTCGTAGGCTTTTTTTCGTTATAGGATTATGATCACCATATAATTGTTCATGGTAAACATGTTTCTCTATATTTCTATAAAAAACTCCAAGAGTGAATTTATGGTTGTTTCTAATCGATAAAATAGCTTCTTCTAAATTTGAAGGTTCTTTATCTAAAAATTCAATTTTATCTTTATATTCTGCCCAAGAATGATATGAAACTGCAGGTTGTATAACTTCTATGAAAGAAAATCCCTTATGTTCAACAGCTTGGATTATAATATCAGTAAGGTGTGTAATTTCTCCACTATAGCATCGCGCTAAGAAAGTAGCACCCGCAACAATCATCAATAACAATGGATTAAAAGGCTCTTCAAAACTACCTCTTGGAGTTGATGGTCCTTTCCATCCTTTTTCTGTGAGTGGTGTAAATTGTCCTGTCGTTAATGCATATACATCATTATGATGGAGAATCATTGTCATATCCATATTCCTTTTAGCGGCGAACATTGTGTGAGCCAATCCTTCTCCCATCCCGTTTCCATCTCCTGAAAAAGTTATTACTTTTAGATCCGGATTCCCAATTTTTATTCCTTGAATAGTCGCAATATCTCTACCGTGGAGACTATAAACTCCACTGAGATTCAAATAATCAAAAATTTTAGCATGACAACCTATTCCAGATGATATAACAATATTATTCTTATTAATTCCTTTTTCCTCTAATTTCACCATCGCTTTTTTAACTGCTGTTAATATTGCAAAGTTTCCACATCCAGGACACCATGTATTTTCAACAGATGTATCGAGTTCTTTTATATCCATCTTAAAATACCTCCTTTAATTTTATAGACAATTCTATTGGATCAAATGGCCTTCCATCATATTTATTTATCAATTTCTCTACTCTTAATCCTGCTTTTCCCTTTAAGAGATTTGCAAATTGTCCCGATTTACTCATCTCAACTACAATAATAGATGTATCTTGGAATTTTTTAATTTCCCATATGGGAAATGGATTTAGGTAGATTGGTTGTATTACTCTTGCTTTTATATCTCCATAATATAGAGCTTCTAATACACTCATAGTTGTAGATCCATATGTAAAAATTAATGGGCCCTCTTTACCGAAAATATTAACTGTATTGATATTTTTTTTCAAGTATTCTTCAATTGATTCTACTTTTTTATGTCTTTTATCATGCATTTTTTTTATTTCGTCAGCATTTTCTGTTGTATAACCATTTTCATCATGTTCATAAGAACTCCATTTTATTATTTGATTAGAAGGAGGAAATAATAAGGGAGAAACTCCATCATCTGTATAAAGATATCTTTTATAATTTTCTTTACCTTTAAATAATTTTGATTCTGCCCATTTAGCATTCTCAATATTTAGCTCAACAGTCATAAAACTCTCAGATAAATGTTTTTCTGTAAGTAATATACCAGGTGTTTGAAATTTCCAAACAAGATCCAACATTTCTGCAGTTAAGAAAAATGCATCATGTATGGTACTTGGTGAAGCAACTATTCTCAGAAAATCTCCATGACCTGCTACTAATGCAAATTCTAAATCCGCCTGTTCTGTATATGTTGGTACACCTGTAGCTGGACCAGGGCGCATTGACAATATAACTAAAACTGGTGCTTCTGTTATTCCCGCAAGTGAATAGCCTTCAACCATAAGAGCAAAACCACCACCACTGGTCCCTACTACTGATTTTGCACCTGTAAATGAAGCACCAATTGCCATATTAATCGCAGCAATTTCACTTTCAGGATGAACTACAGCTAAACCAAATTCAGAAGCATTCTCAGCTAATGTATGGAGTATTGAGGAAGCAGGTGTCATTGGATATCCATAATATGTATCAAGACCTCCAGCTATAGCTCCGAATGAAATTGCTTGATTTCCTGTGAGAATAGGTCTTTTTTTATCCCCATTTTCTAATGTAAATTTAGTTTCAAATTGAGAAGAAAAAAAATCGTATACTTCAGAAGCATATGAGATATTATCTTCTTCCCCTTTACTGTATTCTCTTTTAATAATATTATTCAATTTTTCTTTAGTATAATTAATATATGCTGCTAATATTGCTACGGCACCAACACCAAACATTAATTTACCAAATTTATATTTTTTAGCCATTGAAAAAAATGGGATTCCTATTCCTTTTTCTCCTTCCATTTCATCAGAATTATATATAATTACACCATTATCTGCCAATTCATTTTTATGATTTTCATAACTCCTTTTATCAGAATTAACTACTAAGTTTGCTTTCATATAATGACTACTTATCCATCTATTTGCTGTACTTACAACTGAAAAATTATGACCCCCCCTAATTAAACTCATATAATCCTCCATTTCAAAAACTTGTAATCCCTTTTCGATAAAAATTTGAGCTACCACTGAACCAGCTTTTTTAGTTCCTTCTCCAGCTTTTCCACCTACGATAAATGTAAATACATCTTTTACCATAAAATAAACCTTTAATTTGTAATTTAATATGTTCTTTCCTTTTTTTATGATAGCGATTATTTAAATCTAGTTATTATAATTTCTTATATTAAAGGAAAAACTTAAAAAATACATGAATAAATTTTTTATTAAAATATAACCTAATATAGTTAAAAATAAGATTTAGTTTCAGTTATAAAATCACGTTTATCTCTAAATTATATAAAAAAAATACATTAATGGTTGAAAACTTTAATCCTAATATTCTTGGAATATTTTGTAACTGGTGTTCTTACGCGGCAGCTGATCAAGCAGGTACATCTCGATTACAAAGACCTGCTAGCTTGCGTATTTTAAGAGTCATGTGTGGTGGTCGTGTTGAAGCTCAATTTATTTTAGACGCTTTAAAAAACGGAGTTGATGGAATATTAATTGCTCATTGTCATCCTGGAGAATGTCATTATGTTGAGGGTAATTATAAAACAATCAGAAAAATACCTATGCTCCAATTATATCTAAAACAATTTGGTATTAATCCTAAAAGATTGAGATACGCTTATATTTCTGCTTCAGAAGGAATTATTCTAACTGATATTATAAAAGAATTTGTTTTAGAATTAAAAAAATTAGGTCCAAATCCTATAAAATTTGAAGGATAAAATCATGGAAATATATAAATTAAAAATTAATCATATTATTTGTACTGGATGTAATATATGTGTGGTATCTTGTCCTGTTAATTTTGATCAGTTAAAAAAACAAGGTGAATTAACTGATAAAAATGCAGTCATATTAGTGAAAGATGGTATAGCAAGACCTATTTATAATCAGACCAGAAAAATAAACTGCGATGGATGTGGTTTATGTATAGATTTATGCCCTCAAAAAGCAATCAAATTAGAGATTTTAAAATCCGATGATAAAAGCCAAGAATCCTCAAAATAATGTATAATTGGAAAATAGTTTTTATTGAAAAATTATTATTCTACATAAAAAATTATTAATATTAATATACTTGTAATCTAATAACATTAAAACAATATTAAAGGAACAAAATCTAAAATGTCTTTTCCGAAACTTTCAAGAGAAATTACAGAAGAACAAGAAATAATAAGAATTAAATTTCTCGTTGAAGAAATTGAGCTCATCCTAGATCGAGAAAAATGTATTGCATGTGGTACTTGTCAACGTGTTTGTCCTAAAGAAGCAATTAGTAGAGGTCCAATAGGAGCTTCAAGAAGAAATGAATTATTAGGAGATATTATACCCGAAATATATGATCCAAATAAATGTGTTTTCTGCGGAACATGTGTATATATGTGTCCCTTCTCTGCCTTAACTCTGAAAAATAATGGAAAAGATGTTCTATTAGAAGAAATGCTTTTAATTTCTAAAAAGGCTGTTCCCAAGATTAACTTTAAAATAAAAAAAATAAAAAATAAGAATGGAATTGAAAGAGTTGTAAAACAATATACATATGGGAGTATTAAAATAGTCGATGATGAATGTGCTGGTGGATGCAAAACCTGCGCGGATGTCTGTCCATCAGGGGCTATAACAATTCCAGAAAAATCAAAAAAAGGATGGGAATCTGTCCCAAATGTAGTCGTTGATGAAAATGAATGTGTATTTTGTGGTGCTTGTGATAATGCATGTCCTACTGGAGCAATAAAATTAGAAATTAAAGATATTGATTTTTCTGGAGATTATAATGAAATATTTTGGATTCCTTTACTAGAAAGATTAAAAAAATTAAGATGGAGTAAAGTAGAAAAAAAGTAAAATAATGATGTTAAATAATCTAATTCTATTAACTGGTAGAACAATTAATCAAGGAATAGCTTTAGAAAGTGGAAAAACAACAAAAAGAAATGTTAGAGCTACTGCTATTTGCGCTTTCGATAAAGATGATTTTAAGAAATTAAAATGTTTTATAGGAACTCCAGTGAAAATAACAACAGATTATGGGGAAGTTATAGTTTATTCAACAATATCAGAAGAAGGCCCTCACCCAGGAGTTATATTTATACCTTTGGGACCATGGGCTAATCAGGTAGTGAATCCAAACACATATTCATGTGGAACTCCAACTTATAAGGGGATGAAAGCAAAAGTCGAAGTAGTTAAGGAAGGAAAAGTCTTAGATGCTGTGGAATTGATTAAAAGATTAAAGGAAGTGTAAATATAAATGAAAAAAACAAACATTAAAACAACTCAAGATGTTATCTGTCCTTTTTGTGGAACTCTTTGTGATGATATAGAAGTTGATGTCGATTTATTTACAAATGATATTGTAGAAGTAAGAAATGCTTGTCAAATTGGTACGGCAAAATATTTTTCTTCCAATCCAAGTGATCATAGATATAATAAACCTATGATTAGAGAAAATGGAGAACTAAAAGAAACAGATTGGGATACTGCTATCGAAAAGACTTCTGAAATCTTAATAAAAGCAAAAAGACCATTACTTTATGGATTTTCAAGTACAGAATGTGAAGCACAGGGAAAAGGTGTCGAATTAGCTGAAATACTTGGAGGAATATTAGATAATACGGCTTCGGTTTGCCATGGCCCATCTTTGCTCGCCGAACAGGATGTGGGCGTTCCTACATCTACTTTAGGAGAATATAAAAATCGTGCTGATTTGATTATTTTTTGGGGTTGTAATCCTGTTGATGCTCATCCAAGGCATCTTAGTAGATATAGTGTTGTTGTTAGGGGGTATTTTAGAAAAGATGGTAGAAATGATAGATTTATTATTGTGATTGATCCAAGAAATACGCATACTGCCCAAATTGCCGATATTCATATACAAATTAATCCTAATGAAGATTATGAACTAATGAGTGCGATTAGAGCAATGTTAAGGGGAGTGAAAATTGATGATAAAGAGGTATCAGGAGTCCCAAAAGAAAAAATTGAGGAATTAACAAAAATTATAAAAAATTGTAATTACGGAGTAATATTTTTTGGAATGGGTTTAACACATTCATCAGCACATCATAGAAATGTTGATACTGCAATTTGTTTAACAAGGGAGTTAAATGATCATACAAAATTCTCAATCACACCTATGAGGGGACATTATAATGTAACAGGGGCAAATGTTGTATTTACTTGGAATACTGGATATGCATATTCAATAGATTTTTCAAGGGGTTATCCTCGTTATAATCCAGGTGAATTTTCTTCTGTTGATTTATTGTTACGAAATGAAATTGATGCATCTTTAATTGTAGCATCTGATCCTGCAAGCAATTTCCCAGCTAATTCAGTGAAAAACTTATTCAAACATCCATTAATCGTAATTGAACCACATGAAACTCCAACTTCTGTTTTTGCGGATGTTATTTTACCTCCTGCAATCGCAGGAATAGAATGTGAAGGAACAGCTTATCGTATGGATCATATACCATTAAGACTTAGAAAAGTAAAAGAAGCACCAAATGGATGTTTAAGTGATTTTGAAATATTAGAACGTATTGTAAAAAAAATTAAAGAAAAAAAAGGTGAGTAGCAATAGTATCAATGAAACTCAATTTGAAAAAAAAACCTATAATTCCCCTCGAAGCTGACGTAATAACAACAGATAATTTTTTAAATAAATCTCTCGATGAAATAAAAGCAATGAACTTATTTATAGGAAATGAAATTGCAAAACTAGAAGAATATTTTGATATAGATGGTATCAATGAAAAAAGGGGAAATATAGACAACATACAAATCATTATTAATGGGGATTTGAGTAATGTTAAAAGAATTGGAGAAAAAATGTCTGGTGGAGAAATTATTATCAATGGAGATATAGGAATGCATGTTGGCAATCAAATGAGCGGTGGAAAAATAACAGTAAATGGGAATGCAGATGATTGGGCTGGAGCGATGTTAAGTGGAGGCGAATTAGAAATAAATGGAAATGCAAGAAATTATGTTGGTGCTGCTTATAGAGGATTTTGGAAAGGAATGACGGATGGTGTTATTAGAGTTAAAGGAAAGATTGGTAATGAAGCGATGTTATGGTCAAGAAATTCAAAAGGTGCAAATAAGTGGCCAATTCTATATTGTGGAGGAGCAGGTTCCTTTTTGGGAATTCATAATCATGGTGGAACAATAATTGTTGATGGTGATGTTGATAGATATGCAGGAGCAGACCAAGCTTGGGGTACAATAATAATTAAAGGTAAATTATTGAAAAAATTACCTTCATACAAGAAAATTGGGGAGGTTAATGAAATTAAATTAGCTAATGGAGATATAATCCAAGGTAAATTCATAGAATATAGTGGTGATCATACTATTAAAAAAGAAACAAATGGCAGATTATATATAGTCGCTTAAAAAAATTATAAAAACTAATTTCTTAAAAACAAAAGCCATATTTTATTTATTGAAGATATTTTAATTATTAACCAAATAGCTAATTAATTATTATAAAATTAATTTTCTTATATTAAATTTTTTTTTTAAAAAGATATGTTATAGGTTTTTAAAAAATGTATCAACGTAAAGTTCCAATTACACGAATAAAGAAAAATGAAATTGTTAAGACTACAGATTCTATTCTTATAGAAAAACCGGTTGATATTATTATAAATTCTAAACCTCTAGCAAATATTATATGCCTTCCTAAAAACTTAAAGGAATTAGCTATTGGATTTCTTTATTCTATTGGAATAATAAATGATATTCAAGATATAAAATTAATAAAAATAGATGATTCAGAAAGTAGAATTCGTATTGAGCTGGGTGATTCAGTCAATTTTGACTCAGAAGAATTAAATATCAATACTGTTAGTCGGGTTATTGATACTACATGTGGAATATCTTCACCTTGGAGAGATATTATTAAGAAAAAGATTCATTCTAACAAGGGATTGAATCTAAATAATTTAAAAATAAAAAAAGAGAGCCTTTTTCAAGCGATAAAAATAATGCAAAAAGAAACAACTTTATTTAAAGACACAGGTGGTTGTCATGGATGTGCTATATTCAATGCTAATAATAATCATTTATTATCTATCATGGAAGATATAGGAAGACATAATGCTATTGATAAGGCAATTGGAGATTTACTTTTAAAGAATATTTCGTTTGAAAACGTGTTTCTTACATCTACGGGGCGATTAACTGGAGACTCAGTATTAAAGGCGATACGAGCACAAATACCAATAGTTGCATCTATTTCTGCAGCAATAGAATCAGGAATAAGATTAGCCTTTTCTTATGGTATAACATTAATAGGATTTGTAAGAGGAACTCGGATGAATATTTACACTCATCCTGAACGTATTTTAAATTAATTTATAATGTTAGAGTTTAAATACAACTTATAATATATTGAATGCATCAAATAAATTCGGTTTTGATAATGGAACATAAAAAAGGATTAATACTCTGCTTAATTGGCGGTGCTTTAATGATATTAGCATCTGTCGTGGGAAGTATTGGATTTTTAGGAAAAATATTAACTTATTTATCTGACTATGTTGGTCTCGAAACACAAGAAGTAATTGCACTAGTTTTAACAATATTTAGTTATATTGCTGCGGGTGGAGGTATTTCAGTAATCATCGGGGCTGTAATTGCAGGATATAGCAATAACAGATTAGGAAGACTTATAGCGGCTATGGGAATTGGCATTGGATTAATAGGTTTAATAATTGTTGTCATTACTAATGAAATTGAAGGTGTCTCTCTAAATGAATTAGGTGACATTCTATTGGCAACATTTAATGGAGTATATGGACTAGCAGGAGTTATTATATCAATTTTTGGAAGAAAAATGTTAAAAGATTAGAAATTATATTAATCTAAATAAATTATTTTTTATATTTTTTTAGTTCTTTTTTTTAGATATTTATAACAAGATAGAATAATATTTTTTGATAAAATTAAAAAAAAAGGAATTTGTTATAATTCTAGATTTCACTCAGTATTCGTTTTAAGAGTTAAAATGAATGTTAAAATAAATAAAAACAATGGTATTGCATAAAATACCATATGTGCTGTTAAAAATGTTTGCCTAATAGTATCATCACTAATAAAAGGAGTTGTGGTAGAAAATGCACTTATAGTAAGCAAAAATAATAAGTCTATAATAATTGACATCAATGAAATTAATTTAATTAGTGAAATACGGATATCATCGTCAATTAGCCTTATCAGACAAATCGATAATACTAATGTTGGAAATATTATTAATACAACGATTCTTATTAGTGTAAATCCTAATCAATCTAATATTGATGTTACCTCTTGTAATGTATCTACACTTAGTGTACCATCCATAAATCCGACTGTTAATAGAATTGAAAACAAGAAACTTATTAAAATGATGATAAATGCTATTATAGATATTAATAGAAATTTCACTCTAAATCTCATTTTTATTTGATATTGTGTTTATTTTTATAATTTAAATACAATTCAAGATCTTTTTTAAATATTGTATCAATAATGAATGAAATTTACAATCTATTATACATTTTTATTTAGGTATTAAGGCTTCTCAATAATATTTAAACTATTCAATTCTATGTATTAAACTATTATTTTATTAAAAAATATCAAATTTGAATTATTGAGTATATAGTTATAAAATTTTTAATATCGATATTACATTCACTTAATTTAATAAAATTAAGATAAGAAGAGATCAGATAATTTTTCTTTAATTAGCAATGCCAGGAAAAAGAAAATTTGCGTTCTTTCAGTTGAGTTCCTGTTGGGGATGTAATCAAAGTCTTCTAAATGCTCACTTAGGATTAATTTCGATTTTACCTGAGTTAGAAATTGTATATTGGCCTGCATTAGTCGATTTTAAACTTCAATCATTAATAGATAGACCTGATGAAAGTATCGATGTTGGTTTTATTGAGGGAGTTGCTCGAACTAAAGAAGATACTAAAAATGCTTTATTGATGAGAAAAAAATGTAAATATATAATATGTGTAGGAGCATGTGCGTGTTATGGAGGTGTTATAGGATTAGCTAATCTATTTGATAAAGAAGAATTAATAAAGAGAAAATTTATTGAAGTTGAATCAATTACTAATGAATCTCCTGAAGAACCAAAAGATCATGTTCCAGGTTTTGAAGATTATATTGTAAATATAAAAGATATAATAGAAGTGGATATGTTTATACCAGGTTGTCCACCTCAAACTGAAAATATTATATCAGCAATTTCTTATTTATTACAATATTTAAAAATTAATATAAAATCACCAAGAAAAAATAAATCTGTGTGTAGTATATGTAAATTATATAAAAAAGGTTGTTTTTTAAATAAAAATAAATTGTGTTTTGGACCCATAACTGCTATTGGATGTACTTTAATATGTCCAAATAATGGTGATCAATGTTATGGATGCTTTGGACCAGTTAGTTATCCAGATAATAAAATTGAACATTTAAAGAATATGTTAATCGAGAAAGAAACATTAACTAAGGAAGATACTATGGTTATAGAACATTTTTTGCATTTATTTTTATATGGTTCTAATATAAATTGTTTTTATTTCAGAGGTGATTTATTACAAAGATTAGCTTATGAACCAAATAGCTTTAAAAAAAAAGAATTAGAAATACAGAATAGATCTAAACTAATTTATGATTTAAATCTAACTAATAATGATGAAATTAATAATATAATAGGTATCTCACTCAGTTTACTAAAAGATAATCCAAATTTTAAATTTAGTGTAAAGACAGTTTGCAGTCAATGTAATAGAGAATTTACAGATAAAGTCCCAGTAAAGTTAAAAAGAGATTATATGAATCTTCCAAATGAAAATAAATGCTTATTAGAACAAGGATATATTTGCTTGGGGCCTGTAACCTTAGCAGGTTGTGGTGCAATTTGCCCAAATAAAGCAAACGCTCCATGTCTTGGGTGTTATGGCCCCCCTATGGGAATCAAGGATCAAGGTGCTAAATTTATAACTACCTTAGGATCACTAACGACCGATAAAGACATAAAGGAATTAATGGAAATAATAAAAGATCCTGCAGGATTATTTAATATGTTTTCTCTTGCTGATTCTACACTTAAACATAAATATCATGATAATTTTCCAAATGATGATAAAAAATAAAATTAAATATTCAAATAATAGAACATTAAACCAGAAAAGATTTAAAATATCTAATATAAATTAAGATTAGTTGCTAAAATGATAAAGAATCGATAAACATGGCTGATATAAAAGAATATAAAATGTTCCAAGGATGTACAATAGGAAATAGAATTCCGTTTATTGAAGCATCAGCAAGAAAAGTATTCGAAATACTTGGAATACATACTTCAGAGGGTGCTTTTGCTTGTTGTCCTGATCCTGTTGGATTTAATTCTGTAGATCATACTAGTTGGTTAGCTATGGGTGCAAGAAATTTAACTATTGCTGAAGATGAAAATAAGGATATCGTTTCATTATGTAATGGTTGTTTTCAAACACTTAAAGCAGTGAACCATGAATTAAAAACACATGAAGGGAAAAAAAAAGAAATTAATAAAGTTTTAAAATCAGTAAATAGACAATTCAAGGGATTAATCAATGTTAAACACTTTCTTGAAGTAATCCATGAAATTAATCATGAAAAAATAAAAGAAAATCTAAAAATTGATTTATCTGGCCTTAAAGTTGCTTGTCATACGGGGTGTCATTACAATAGACCTTCAGAAATAATGCAAACAGATGATCCAATGAAACCAAAAAAACTAAGAGAAATCGTAAAATTAACAGGTGCTATTCCTATTGATTATGATGAGGAAATGTTATGTTGTGGTGCAGGTGTTGGTAATGCTGAAGAAGAAATTGCGATGCAAGTTTTGAAAAATAAATTTGATAGTGCTTTAGGAGCAGGTGCTGAAGCATTTATAGTAATTTGTCCAGCTTGTTTTCAACAAATGGATACTAATCAAAAGAACCTTTCAAAATTATTTGAGGGAGATTATAATATCCCTATTTTATATTTGACAGAATTATTAGCTATTGCTTTCGGTATAAATCCAGATGATATTGGTATGAAATTCCATCGTGCAAGAGCTACAACATTACTTGAGAAAATCAAATCTTCATAAAGTTTTCAAATGATTTTACCATGTAGATTAAAACCATCTATTTTATATATTTTAACTTTTACGAATTCTCCATAATTTCCCGTATATTTATCAATAAATATATTTTTATATGCAAAATTCCTCCCAAAAGCTTGATTATTTTTTTGAACTTTATGTAATAATAAAACTATACCTTCCCATCCAATCCATTTTTGATTCATAAAATCTAGGCTACGCCTGAATAAATCTGATAATCTTATTGATCTATTTTTAATTATCTTACTATCCACTTGATTCATTTTTTTTGCCTTAGTACCTGGACGTGGAGTGAATTTAGAAATGTTAATAATTTCAGGTCTTAACCACTTTATTACATTAATTGTATGATAAAAATCATATTCAGTTTCTTCAGGAAATCCACAAATAATATCTGTAGAAATAGTTAGATAAGGAAAC
This sequence comes from uncultured archaeon, assembly GCA_964525635.1. Taxonomy (GTDB): domain Archaea; phylum Asgardarchaeota; class Lokiarchaeia; order Sigyniarchaeales; family SOKP01; genus JAFGOA01. The sequence continues at coordinate 20,357 of CAZGJX010000013.1, read as the reverse complement.
TTATTTCTTAAATCATTAATTTTCTTCAGAATATCTGAAATTAAATAACTTCTATTCATAAGCTTAAGAATTCTATTACTTCCAGATTGGATTGGTATATGAAGAAATTGATATACTTTTCTTAACTGAAATATTTCTAATAATTGGTTAAAATTTTTAAGTAAAAAGCTAGGATTAATCATTCCAATTCTTAAAAAAAATCCATTATCAAGATCATTAATTTTCTTTATTAGTTCAGATAATTTTGTTTTATCATATTGATAAATACTACAATCTTGAGAGGTTAGATATATTTGCTTAATTCCTTGTTTAAGCTGATACTTAACATTATTTATTATATTTTCAGGATTATAGCATTTTAATTTACCTCTTGCATTTTTTACACAACAATAGGTGCATGCACCAAGACAACCTTCGGAAATGGGAACTATACCTGTAATTTTTTTCCTAAAATAAGTTATAGGAATATAGGATTTATCTTTCTTATCTTCTGATTTTATAATAAGATTGTGTTTTCCTCGATCAATTTCTCTAATAACGCTAATAATCTTAATAATACTGTTCATATCGATAATTGCAGAAAAATTAGGAATGATCTTTCTAATAATATCAATATATTTATTGGTTATATGTGGTAAACATCCTGTGATAATTATTTTTTTATCAATATTCTTCAAAGAATAATAATACAATTGTTTTAATCTAGCTTTTATTTTATTTTCAGTCTGTTCTTTAACCGCGCAAGTATTAATTATTATATATTTAGCATTTTCCATATTAGATTTAATATAACCAGAGGTTTGTAAAATACTGATCATTATATTAGAATCTGCTTTGTTTGAAGTACACCCATAGGTTTCAATATAAAAATAGTTTTTATTTACTGAAATTTCTGCCAAATTTAACTCAAATAAATAGAATTATAAATATTAATAAGATATTTAATAAAATAGCGATAAAAAATTTTTTTAATGAAAATAATCTTTTTATAAAGAATAAATATCAGAATTAACTGGGAGATAAAAAAATGGTAAATGTTAAATATGCTTATTGTACATTTTGTAAAAAGGAAATTGAAGAACCCATAAAAAAACCATTAAAGCCCATGCAAAAAACATTATGGGTAATGGGATGTGTTGCAACATTGGGATTTGGTATTATTGCTTTTCTTATTTATTATTATGGTTTCAAAAGAAGTGTTTATTGCCCTGTGTGTATATCTGAATTAACATTTTCAAAAGAAGCATTTGAAAAACCGAAGGAAACAGAAGCTAAAACACCTAAAGAAAAAATTTACAAAAAAGCGGGTAAAAAGATTCCGGAAAAGAAAGAAATAAAGGAAGAAGCACAATTAGAGAAAGAAGAAAAGGTACAAGAAGAGAAAGCTAAAGAAGAAGATGATAAAATTTATTGTCCTTATTGTGGTAATCAAATTAAAAAAAATATAGAAAAATGTCCACATTGTAAGAGTGCTTTAGATGATAGAACTAAAGATTAAGAAATTTATTGAATAATAAATAAACTTATAAGTTAATATATCGAAGATAAATATATTATACAAAACATATGAAATATTTTTAAATAAATAATAAGTTGAAATAACTATGGCAAGAGGGAGAACTGCAAGAAAGGCTCCGGACACAGCTCCAGATCCTCTTGATGCTTATAGTACATGGGATATAAGGATTGCAAAATGGTTCTATTATGCAATTATAATAGGTTCTGCAATTCTTGTATTGGGTATTTGGGGATGGATCCTTGATTTATTAATAACTTCAGGAAAAATTGATATTTTTCTTAACCTTCATATAGGATACCAAATAGCTATCATTGCTGCTGCTATTACAGGTCATCTATTATTATTAGTGCTATTCTATACTCTATTCCGTGGAGGAATCTTTAAAATCTGTAAAGCTATATTTAAAGATAAAAAAATTGCGAAGAAATGGGAAGATTATACAACGTTGAGATATTTATTTGGAGTTACTGTTGTAGGAGTTGTATTTACAGTATTCTTTATCCTTGTTGCAGTAATACCGGGCTTTTCAAAAGCAATTTTAGAGTTTTTTATATGGATGTTTTGGCATATAGAGATTTGGAGATGGATTTTAGATTTAGGTATCTTTATCTTTATGATTATTGGGATAGCATTTCTTCTTTTTTACTTTTGGAATCATGGAATATATTTCGTCTTGAAGAATATAAAGCAAATAGAAGAGGAAACTGAGGTTGATCAGCGTATAGTAAAAGAACAATTGAGAGAAGCTGAAGAAAAAACACTACAAAAAGTCTATAAAAAAGATACTGGAAGAAAAGCTCTTTATAGAGGTCAAGAAACTAAAGGATATATTGAATGGAAAAAAAAAATGCTTGAATAAATTAAAAAAAAGGATGTAAAATAAAATTTTTTTTTTACTTTTTTTTTGTAATAACTCAATAAAATATTTTTACATTATTGAAATTATTTAATAATTTACTAGTTTAAATTTATCTCCTCATCATTCGTGGATTTCTAAATAAATCCATTTCAGCTTTAGGAATTTTATAATCTGTAGTTCCTGTCTTTTCCATCATTTTAAAATATTTTTTAATTATATCTTCAATTTCTTCCAGAAATTGAGCACCACATGCAAATAATAATATCGTATGTATGAATGTTTTATCTTTTGCAAGATTTTCATCATAGATCTCAATTTCAAACTCATTTTGAAGACGTTGATTATCAATTCTCCCTACTTTAATGTCTCCTAGGAATAATTCAAAATCTCTTCCCAAACCAACAACTCCTTTAGCTTTTACAACTTGGAATTTATCATCTTTATCTTCAGGAAGGAGAGGCCATGTATAACGAGTTCCTTTCAATCTCCATCCAGCAGATATAGGAATAATACTTTTTATTCCTGGAAGTTGAACATAGAATACAGGAGATATGCGTCCATTTTCAAAAGATTGAAGCAAAGAATGAGCTACACTCCATTCTATTCCTCCTTTATAATTACCTCCCTGTCCAACGTTTAGAGATTCTTCCATTATTGTAAAGACACGAAGATTTAGTCGTTTTTGCTTATCTTCTGGAGTTTCTTCCCATTCTTCTTTATTAAATGCAATAATATATTCTTTTTTACCATCAATTTCTATGATTCCTTCAATATCAAAGTTTTTTGAAAACCATCTTGTTTTTGCTTGATATTTAAGTTGTTGGTGAATCCCGAGTTCTTCATCGTGGAGCCGCGTTCTCCAAAAGTTTACTTTTATTTTCTTCTTAGTCTGCCGCTGATCTACTCCTTTAGTTTTGGCTTCTGGCTTCTTAGCACTACTTTTCTGGGTCGCAGGCTTTTTAGTTGTAGTTTTTTTTGTACTGCTTTCAGTACTTTTTTTTTTTGCCAAATAAATCACTTTTTTTTTTTTTAATATTTTACTAATTGAATTATTGAAAATTTTATAATATCAATATAAATTCTAATTTATATTTTCATTTATAATTTTTATTGTAAATAATAATAAAGGTTTATTATCAGGATACTTTTTTTGGTAGTTGAAAAGGACTAATTAATAAAATTAATTGGAAAAAAAAAATTATAAATAATATATAAATAATTTTTAATCTAATCCAATTAAACCCAGTGCTTCATTTGTAGTTAGAAGATGCTCTATTTTGAATTTTGATCCTTCAATATCGAAATATTCAGTAAATCTATTCACAATAGCTATAAAACCTTCATGAGACCTATTATCCTCAACTTCATAAATGACATAACTTTTAATATCTTTATCCATTACAATATAAACTCCAGATGGTTTTATATAATTAGGTAATTTGACGTCTCTTTTTGATAAAAATGTTTGTCCTACTTCTTTTACTTTATTTGGAGGATAAGTAAATGTTACCATATAAAATACCATTTTCTTTTCTTCACCTTAATTTGGTTCCTTTTTTTTTATTCTAGATTATTATTTATTTAATAATATTTAAATAGAAATACAACTCTATATTATAATATCAATTTTTATTGTATCATAAGTAGTTTATGATCATTTTTATTAGATTCTATTTTTTTTGTTTATGAGAGTTTATTTTTTTATCAATCTTCATTATCATTATATCATACAATTACGAAATTGATCATATTTAAATATTAAAATGTCCTAATTATATCACAGGAAAAAATTTTTTATTGTGATTAAAAAATGTGTAATCATTGTGAATGTGATAATGAAGAAAAATGTTCAATTATAGGATATTTACCTATTGGTTTTTGTTGTGAGAAATGTTTACATTACGATCCTAATGAAAAGTGTTCTCATTATAAGTTAGAAATACATAACCAGTCAATTAAATTCTTTCCTTAAATCTTATTCAAATAATTCCAAATAGGTAATCATTATCATTAAAATAATTGACATTAAAAACTAAGGAAAAAAATTACAGAGGAATTTTGTTGATATAAAATTTCCAAATTAATGATTATAATTACTAATAAAAAGTAAGAATTAGGATTGAAAATTATCTCCTAAATATATACTGAGACTTAAAAATAAAGTTTTTGATATTATATAAATTCAAAATAAATAGTCTCATATTAAAAATTATTGAGTGTGGTATTAAATGTGTAATAATTGTAACTGTAATAATTATGATCAATGTTCAATAGTAGGATATATGCCAGAGGGTTTTTGTTGTTCTAATTGTATATTATACGATGAAAAGAGAACTTGTTTAAATACTAAAACTAAAAAGGAAAACAAAACAAGTACTTTTCATCCTATTTCTGCGTCAATAAAGGATGGAATTTTAGAAGTGGTTATAGAACAAAACAAAAATAAAATTCCAATATTTATTGATCTAAAAAAACAATTGGGAGAAAAATAAGATTTATATTAAAAAAAAAATAAGAAAAGAAACATACACATGAGTTTAATTAATTTTGATTTTAGAAATCAAGTTCTAGGTCATAATGCCTCATTAAGTTATTGTTATCAATGTGCTACATGTTCAAGTGGATGTCCTATAGCTTTATTAACAAATGGGAAATATAATCCTAGAAAGATAATTGAATTGGCAATATTAGGGCTTCAAAAGGAATTAATTGAAGATCAAATCCCGAGTGTTTGGTTATGTTCTACATGTCAAAAATGTGTAGAGTTATGTCCACAAAAAGTTGAATTAACATCAATTTTCGAATTAATAAAGAATTTATGCTTTGATGAGGGAAAATTACCAGAATCATTTTTGATCCAAGCTCAAACAGTATTTGATAATGGTATCGCAATTCCATATTCAAAAGCAATCTTATCAAGAAGAGAAAAACTAGGACTTCCCAATATAATAACAGCTCCTATAGAAGATATACAATCTTTAATGAAGGCTACAACTTTTAATAAAAACTTAAAAAAAAAAGAGGAGTAAAAAATGGTATATGACTTATTTTTAGGATGTGTAATTCCTGCTAGACTACCATATTTAGAAGCTTCTTCTCGAAAAGTTTTTGAAAAACTTGGAATTGAACTAAGAGATGTAGAAGGTTTTAGTTGTTGTCCTGATCCCACAGGTATTGAACAACTAGACCATGAAACTTGGCTTGCTTTAGGAGCAAGGAATCTAAGTTTATGTAACAAAAATGATGGAGTTATATCATTTTGTTCTGGATGTGTCGAAACGTTAAAAGGTGTAAATTATTTTATAAATAAAGACTCTGTAGTTAAAAAAGAGGTTAATCAAAATCTTCAAAAAATAGGAAAGAGTTACGACGGAGACGTAAATGTAAATCATTTTGCTCAAATACTTTATCAAAATATTGAAAAAATTAAAGAAAATATTGTGCGATCTTTAGAAGGATTTAAAGTGGCTGTACATTATGGATGTCACTATTTACGCCCTTCAGAGATAATTAATTGGGATGATCCTTTTGAACCAATAACTATTGATGAAGTTATTAAATCTCTTGGAGCTGAATCTATTGATTATGATTTAAAACTTGAATGTTGTGGTAACCCTGTTGAAAAAGCAGATAAAGAATTATCACTTCAAATTATAGATAATAAATTGAAAGCTATTCAGGCAGCAGGAGCTAATTGCGTAGTTGTTGTATGTCCTGCTTGCTATCAACAATTTGAATTCAATCAGAAAGAACTTAATAAAAAGAATAATTCAGAATATAAATTTCCTGTATTTTATCTTTCGGAATTAGTTGCCTTAGCATTTGGATTCAATCCTACGGAATTAGGTTTTAATTTTCATAGAATAAAACCTAATCTTCTATTTGAAAGCATTCAATTTACTTTGTAAAATGTAAGAATTAATTTTATGCTAAATAAAGAGGTAATTTAAATATGAATAAGATATCTAAAAGTGTTTTAGTAATAGGTGGCGGTATCGCCGGTATTCAGGCATCATTAGATTTAGCAGATATGGAAATTCAAGTTAATATGGTGGAGAGGAAACCATGTATAGGCGGTAAAATGGCACAGTTAGATAAAACCTTTCCCACAAATGATTGTTCAATTTGTATTTTAGCTCCAAAATTATCTGAATGTTATCGTCATCCTAATATCAAATTATATTCTTATTCAGAAATTCAAAAATTAGAAGGTTCAGCTGGGAATTATTCAGTTGAAATATTAAAAAAAGCTAGATATATTAAAGAGGACGCATGTATTAATTGTGGAGTTTGTGTTGAGAAATGTCCAATGCGAGTTAATGATGAATTTGATCGTCGGTTAAGGAAAAGAAGAGCTATATATATGTATTATCTCCAAGGTGTTCCAGCAATTATGACAATCGATAGAGATAATTGTCTTTGGTTTACAAAGAATGCATGTAGAATCTGTGAAAAAACTTGTGAGAAAGATGCTATCGATTTTGAACAAAAAGATGAAATTGTTAAATTAGAAAATATAGGTTCTATAATTGTTGCTACGGGATATAATTTGATTGAGGATATTGATAAAGAAATTCTAAATAACTATGGATATAATAAATTTAGAAATGTTGTTTCAGCAATAGAATTCGAACGATTAGAATGTGCTTCAGGTCCTCAAGGAGGCCATATTAAACGCTTCTCTGATGGAAAAACTCCGAAGAAAATAGCATTTCTTCAATGTATTGGCTCTCGTTCAGAAAGAATAAAAAAATATTGTTCCTCAATATGTTGTATGTATACAACAAAAGAAGCGATGATTGCCTATGAACATGATAATGAATTAGAATCATATGTATTCTATATAGATATGAGAGCAGGGGGAAAAGGATTTCAATCTTTTCTACGAAGAGGGCAAACGGAATATAATATCAGTTATATTAAAAGTAAAATCGCTGAAATAACAATAGATCAAGAAGAAAATCCTATCATTGTTTATGAAGATTTAGATACTGAAGAAATTAGAGAAATGAAAGTTGATCTAGTAGTTTTAGCTAGTTGTATTATCCCCCCGCAAGGAATTGAAAAATTAGCTGATATTTTAGGAATTGAATTAAATAAATATAGTTTTATAAAAACAACACCCTATATCCCAGTAGAGACAAGTAAGGAAGGTATTTTTACTTGTGGATGTGTACACGAACCAATGGACATTCCACGCTCTGTAGCTGAAGCTAGTGGTGCAGCAGCAAGAGCAGCTGAAATAATAAGGAGATGTTAAAAAATATGTCTGAAAATAAAGAGAAAGATCGGAAAATAAAGATCGGTGTTTTTATCTGTCATTGTGGTAGTAATATAGGAGGTTTAATTGATTGTAAAAAAATAACTGAATATGCTGGCAAATTACCAAATGTTATTCATAGTGAAGACAACTTATATACATGTTCTGAGACAGGTTTGTCATGCATTAAAAATGCAATCAAGGAATACGACCTAAACAGAGTCGTTGTTGCATCTTGTACTCCAAGAACACATGAACCATTATTTAGAGAATGTATTTCAGAAGCAGGATTAAATCAATATCTATTTAATTTTGTAAATATAAGGGATCAATGCTCATGGGTTCATATGAAAGATCCAGAAGGAGCATATGACAAAGCAATGGATCTTGTAAAAATGGGAGTAGCTAAAGCAGCAAAGCTAGAACCATTAGATTGTATTAAAGTTAATATTAATCCTACTGCCCTAGTAATTGGTGGAGGAGTTGCTGGAATGAGTGCAGCCTTAAATTTAAGTAATCAAGGATTTAAAACTTATTTAGTTGAAAAAGAAGATAAACTAGGTGGTAGGTTAAATTCACTCTATAAATTATTTCCTTATAGTATTAAAGCATCAGAATTTATTGAAAATTTTATTAAAAAGATAAAAAATAATCGAAATTTAAATGTATTAACATCATCTAAAATTAAAAATGTTGATGGATTTGTAGGTAATTTTAAAGTAGAAATTGAACAGAATGGAAATGTACAAAAAATCGAAATCGGAACAATTATAGTTGCAGTTGGTTCATCTCTTTTAAACCCAAAAGGATTATTTGGATATGATGGAATAAAAAGAATTACTCAATACGAATTAGAAACATTATTAATAAAAGAAAAAGTAACAAAAAAGAACGTGGTAATGATACAGTGTGTAGGTTCTCGAAATGAAAAAAGACTTTATTGTTCAAGTGTGTGTTGTATGACAGCATTAAAAAACGCTTTAATTATAAAAGAACAAAATCCAAATGTGAATATAACTATTTTATTTAGAGATATTTATACACCTGGAACAGAATATGAAGAATATTATGATCGAGCAAGAAAAGAAGGGATAATATTCATAAAATATGATGTTGAGAGGATACCAACTATCGAAGAAAATCAAGTTGTTGTATTTAATGAATATATTAACAAAGAGGTTCTTATTCCATATGATCTTTTAGTTTTATCAACTCCTTTAGTAGCAAATGAAGATAATAAAGAACTTGCTCAGATGTTAAAAGTACCAACAGAAGCAAATAATTTCTTTTTAGAGGCTCATGTAAAATTAAGACCAAGTGATTTTGCAACTGATGGTATATTTATTGGGGGATCAGCTAAATGGCCAGTGGATATTTCAGAAGCAATTACTCAGGGATATTCAGCAGCAGCAAGAGCAAGTACAATTTTGTCTCATGCAACTATAGAGGTTGAAGGAGCTACTTCTAATTTACCTGAATATAATAAATCTTTATGCTCTGGATGTGAAATATGTATAAAAATATGTCCATACAACGCTATTAGGAAAAATAAGGATGATGAAATTGAAATTATTGAAGCATTGTGTAAAGGATGTGGCTTATGTGGGGCAACGTGTACCCGTAATGCGATAGTAATTAGACATTTTACAGATGAACAAATAATTTCTGAAATTCTAGCATTTGGAGGTTAATAAAAATGAGTTTTGAACCCAAACTTTTAGGATTTTTATGTAATTGGTGCTCTTATGCTGGAGCAGATCTAGCGGGGGTCAGTAGAATACAATACCCCCCAAACATGAGAGTTATTAGGGTAATGTGTAGTGGTCGTGTTGATCCAAAATTTATTATTAAAGCTTTAGAATTAGGAATTGATGGTGTTTATGTAATGGGATGTCATATTGGTGATTGCCATTATCTAGAAGGAAATTATGAGGCAGTTAAAAAGTTTGACATGACTAAAAAATTCCTAAAAATTATTGGATTAGATGATCGAATCAGACTGGATTGGGTTTCTGCTTCAGAAGGACAGAGATTTGGTGAGTTGGTATCTAAATTTGTGGAAGATATTAGAGCACTTGGACCATCTCCATTAAGTGGAGAAAAACCAAATCAAGATCTACTTAACAAATTGAAAGCCATTCAAATGTCAGTAAGTAATAATAGAATAAGAGCTTTAGTAGGTAGACAGAGAGTAATAACAGAGCAGGAAAATGTATATGGAGAAAAATATCCTGAAGATAAATTTAATAATTTATTTGACCAAGCTATTAAAGATGAGTATGAACGACATAGAATTCTAATATCTTTAAAAATGGATTCTAAATCTGTAAAAGATTTAGCAAAAGAATTGAATATTGATCCAAGTATTGTATTAGAACATATATTAAGTTTAAAAGGTAGAAATCAAGTAGATTTTGGTGAAATTATAAAAAATACACCAATGTTTATAACATTATAGGGATTAAAAAATATGGAAAAAGTAGGAGCTGTTTTAGTTGTAGGTGCCGGAATTGGAGGATCTCAAACATCATTAGATTTAGCTGATTCGGGTTATAAAGTCTATTTAATTGAATCCAGCACTAGTATTGGTGGAGTTATGGCTCAATTGGATAAAACATTTCCAACTAATGATTGCGCAATGTGCATTCTATCGCCAAAATTAGTCGAGACAGGTCGACATCAAAATATAGATCTTTTCATTAATACTAAAATTGAACAAGTAACTGGAGAGGCTGGAAATTTTCATGTTAAAATTTTAAATAAATCATTATTTATCAATCCAGAAAAATGTACTGGATGTGGAGTTTGCGGTCGAGAATGCCCCGTTGAAGCAATAGATATATTTAATGAGAGTTTAACAAAATTTGCCGCGACTAATGTAAAATATCCACAAGCAGTACCACTTGTTTATGCAATAAATAAAGATTACTGTATAGGATGTGGTATCTGCGAAGGAGTATGTAAAGCGAAAGCTGTAGAATATGAGAGAGAAGATGAAAAAATTGATTTAAATGTAGGTGCTATTGTTTTAGCCCCAGGATTTGATGAATATATTCCTCCACAAGATAATCATTATGGGTATGGGAAATATAAAAATGTTATAACCAGCATAGAATTCGAAAGAATTCTAAGTGCAAGTGGACCCTATGCTGGAAGAGTTTTACGTCCTTCAGATGGAGATATTCCAGAAAAAGTAGCATTTCTTCAATGTGTAGGCTCACGAGATTGCACAGGAAGTGGGAAGCCGTATTGCTCTTCAGTCTGTTGTATGTATACGGCTAAAGAAGCTGTAATTGCCCATGAACACATGCATCAAATTAAACCAACAATTTTCAGTATGGATATAAGAGCATATGGAAAAGATTTTGATAAGTATATTTTAAGAGCTCAAGAGCAATATAGTGTAAAATATATAAGAAGTCGTATTTCATCTGTATCTGAAATACCAGAAACTAAAGATTTAAGAATTAAATATGAAACAGAGGATGGTGAAATAAAAGAAGAAGATTTTCATTTGGTTGTACTCTCTGTAGGATTAAATCCTCCTAATGATGCAAAATATTTAGGTCAGAAATTTGGAGTAGAACTAAATGAATTTGATTTTGCTAAAACAGATGTATTTAACACAGTGCAAACTTTAAAGCCAGGAATCTTTGTTTGTGGAGCATTTTCTTCACCAAAAGACATTCCTGATACTGTGACTCAAGCTAGTGCTGCATCTGGTTGTGTAAATCAACTTTTATATGAGAAAAGAGGGACATTAATCACAGAGAAGACGTTACCACCTGAAATTTATATAAATGGCCAACCTCCACGAATAGGAGTTTTTATTTGTCATTGTGGGATAAATATAGGAGGTTTTGTAGATGTTCCAGAAGTTACTAAATATGCTAAATCCTTACCAAATGTAGTACTTGCTGATCGTAATTTATATACTTGTTCAGCGGATACTCAGACAATTATAAAAGATAAAATTAAGGAATATCATCTAAATCGAGTTATTGTTGCATCATGTACACCACGAACTCATGAACCATTATTTCAAGAAACAATTCGAGAAGCAGGTCTAAATCGATATTTATTTCAAATGGCAAATATAAGAGATCAATGCTCTTGGGTGCATATGAATGAACCAGAGGCAGCAACAGAAAAAGCTAAGGATCTTGTAAGAATGGCAGTTAATAAAGCTAGAGAAATTGAACCAATTGAAAGAATTAAATTAAATGTAACCCAAAAAGTCTTAGTAATTGGAGGTGGAATAAGTGGGATGACCGCAGCTCTTAATTTGGCCAATCAACAATTTGAAACATATTTAATAGAAAAAGAAAGTGAATTAGGTGGATTTTCAAAAAATATATATTGTACATTAGAGGGAGGAGATGTACAGGTATTTCTATCAAATTTAATTCAAGAAGTCAAATCAAACAAAAATATTCATGTCTATACTAATGCAAAAATAGACAATATTGATGGTTATATTGGTAATTTTAAAACAAAAATATCTTATGGTAAAAATAAAGAAAATACCGAATTTGAGCATGGAGTTGTTATTTTAGCAACTGGTGCAAAAGAATACCAACCCAAGGAATTCTTATTTGGAGATAATGATAAAGTAATTCTTCAATCTGAATTTGAAAAAAGACTTAATACTTCCAATGAAATCCAGAATAGTAACTCAATTGTGATGATTCAATGCGTGGGTTCTAGAAATGAGGAACACCCATATTGCAGCAAAATGTGTTGTGCTGAAGCAATCAAGAATGCAATTCTGGCAAAAAAAGCAAAACCAAATTTAGAGATAATAATTCTCTTTAGAGATATTCGAACATATGGTTTTAAAGAGAAATATTATAGACAAGCAAGAGAACTTGGAGTTATATTCCTAAGATATGATGAAAATGATATACCAGAAATAATACCAGAAGATTTAAACCTAAAAATAAAGGTAACAACTCCAAAAAAGGATATTTTTTATATTAATACTGATCTCTGTGTATTAAGTACTGGAATATATGCTGATAGAGAAGAAAATGAAATACTTGCTAAAATGCTAAAAGTTCCACTAAATGATGATAACTTCTTTTTGGAAGCACACGTAAAGCTCAGACCTGTTGATTTTGCAACTGAGGGCGTTTTTGTGGCAGGTATAGCACATTGTCCCAAAACAATAGAAGATTCTATTGCTCAAGCAAATGCTACCGTTTCAAGAGCATGTACAATCTTATCAAAAAATGAAATTGAAGCTGAAGGAAAAACAGCAAAAGTCATTCCTGAGCGTTGTATTGCTTGTGGAATGTGTATTGAAAATTGTGCTTATAATGCTATTGATCTTATTGAAGATCGACGATTTGGTACTGTTGCTTATATCAATCAAGCACTCTGCAAAGGTTGTGGTGCATGCTCTGGTAATTGTCGTTGCTCTGCCATCGATGTACTTGGATTCACAGGCGAGCAAATATTTGCTATGATAACTGGGAGGTTTTAAAAAATGACAATACAAGCAGAAAAGGAAAAAAAAATCAAAGAATGGGAACCAAAAATAATTGCTTTTTTATGCAATTGGTGCTCTTATGCTGGCGCGGATCTAGCAGGAGTTAGTAGGATTCAATATCCTCCAAATATAAGAGTAGTTAGAGTACCCTGTTCTGGAAGAGTAAATCCTTATTTTATAATTAAAAGTTTAACTGATGGATGGGATGGAGTCGTAATCTCTGGCTGTCATCCAGGAGATTGTCATTATCTTACAGGAAATCTCGTAGCGAGGAGAAGATTTGCTATCTTAAAAGAATTATTGGAATTTTTTGGTATAGATCCCGGAAGAGTAAATTTTATGTGGGTATCTGCAGCAGAAGGTGAACGATTTGCTGTTTTAATTAGAAAAGCAACAAAAATAGTAAAAGAATTAGGACCAAACAAGAAATTTGAAAAAAAATGGTGAATATAATGGGAATTGAATCTGAAAATAAAGAAATTGAAAAAAATTTAAGAGATATTGCCCGAAATCTATTACAAGAAAAAAAAGTAGATGCTATTCTGGGATATTCTAAAGGGACTGCTCCTTTAAGTACTTCACCGATTATAATAAGACATATAGATGAAGTTAATAAACTAATCTGGAATAATCTATGTTATATGAATTTAGCAAAATATTTAGTTCCTCGGATTCCTCAACTTAAAAGTCCTAAAGGAGAGGATTTAAAAATCGGAATAATTGCAAAAGGATGTGTTGGGAGAGCTCTAATTCATCTAAATGTTGAAAAACAACTAAATTTAGATAATATAAAGATAATAGGTATTTCATGCAATGGAATTGTTAATAGAAAACGTATTGAAAGAGAAATTGGAGAAAAAGAAATATTTGAAGTATCCACTTCAGAAAATAACATTATGATAAAAGGAAAAGATTTTGAAAAGAAATTCTCTTTTGATGAATATATAAATGAGTTATGTAAAGTTTGTAAGGTAAAATCTCCTCCTAAAGATAGTGAGTTAGAAGATATTTTTATAGGAGAATCTAGAGAGATGAAATCCATTGATGATGACTTTTCTGATTTGAAAGAATTTGAATCTAAATCTCCTGAAGAAAAATGGCAATATATTAAGGAATTATTAGAACCTTGTATAAGATGTTATGCTTGTCGAGAAGCTTGTCCAATGTGCTATTGCAATTTATGCTTTGTTGATCAAAATAAACCAATATGGTTTGGGAAAACAACCGATTTATCTGACATCATTATATTTCATTTGGTTCGAGCAATGCATTTAGCAGGTAGATGCGTAGCCTGCGGAGCTTGTAGTAGTGTCTGTCCAATGGGTATAGATTTAAATATGATTACTAGAAAGCTAGAAAAGCTTGTTAAGGAAAGATTCAATTTCACTTCAGGTCTTAATAGTAAATTTTTACCTCCAATGATGGCTTATAATATGGAAGATGATGAAGAATTTATGTTAGAGGAAAATTAAATAGGTGGTTCTAGGTGGATCAAAAGATATTAATGAAAAATGAAATAGGAAAACTTTATATTGAATTAGCTGAGGAATATAATTTTTATGCTCCAGTTATAAATAAAGGGAATTTAATATATAATAAAATACTAAATCCTGATGAAATAATTTTGGATTTTTATAATTCGAAAATACCACCTAAGGAAATATTATTTCCAAAAATGGAAACTTTGTTTGAGTATAAAACCGATGGCAAGAATATTGAAGAAATTATTGAAAGAAAAGATTTAGATGAGTATAATATTATATTTGGAATAAGACCTTGTGATGCTCAAGCATTTATGTTAATGGAGAATTTCTTTGCTCTAGGAGATATTAAAGATAATTTATTTTTAAAAAAAAAGGAAAATACTGTACTAATAGGGATAGGATGTAATATTCCAAAATCTACATGTTTTTGTACCTCTGTAAATGGTCATCCTTTTAAAAGTGATTATTTAGATATTTTCATGATTGATTTAGGTGAAAAATATTTAGTTGAAGGTATTAGTGACAAAGGAAAAAATATGTTAGAAAAATTGACTTGGTTATCTAAGTCTACTAAAGCTGATATACAGAAAGGTGAAGAACTATCTAAAAAAGCCGAAGAATCATTTAAAACTAAATTAGATGTAAAGGATATAGAAAAGATTTTAGAACAAAGTTTCGACCATCCGATATGGACAGAAATAAGTGATATATGTATGGGATGTGGAATTTGTTCCTTTTTATGTCCCACTTGTACATGTTTTGATGTTATTGATGAGAATGATCAATATAATAATCGTGGTAGACGTATAAGAATCTGGGATACATGTCAATTTTGTCTATATACACTCCATACAAGTGGACATAATCCCAGAGATAGTTCTATAGAAAGATGTAGAAATCGAATATTACATAAGTTTTGTTATTATCCTAAGAATTATGATATGTTGGGATGTGTTGGATGTGGTCGTTGCATCCAATTATGTCCTGTCAATAATGATTTAAGAAAAATTATAGAAAAAGTAAATAAAATTAAAGAGGAAGAGAAAGTAAATGCATAATCCCTACATACCTTTATTGACAGAAATAAAAGATATCGTTTCAGAGAATAAAGTAAATGACCTAAAGACTTTAGAGTTAGTTTTTAAAAAAGAGGAAGATTATAAAGCATTTACTTATATTCCGGGACAATTTGCTGAAATTAGTTTAATTGGTAAAGGAGAATGTCCCATTGGAATTGCATCATCTCCGACAGAAGAGGATTCTATTAAATTTACAATAAAAAAAATGGGAAGTGTTACTACAGCATTTCATAATTGTGAAGTTGGAGATATAGTTGGAATTCGTGGACCATGTGGAAATGGTTGGCCAATAGATGAAATGAAAAATAAAAACATTGTGGTTATAGGAGGTGGATTTGCATTTTCTACTCTACGCTCACTTATTATTTATATGTTAGATAATAAATATAGGAATAATTATAAGGATATAACTGTAATATATGGAAATCGTGATTCTGGTGAAGTTTTATATCGTAATGATTTAGATAAATGGAAAAAACGAAATGATTTGAATGTAATTTTAACTATTGACCAAGAAGAAAAAGGATGGAAAGAAAAAGTAGGTTTTGTTGCTCCTGTTCTTAAAGATGTGTCTCCATCACCTGAAAATGCAATAGCAGTAGTCTGTGGTCCACCTATAATGATCAAAACTACAATAGCAGTTCTTGAAGAGTTAAATTTTAAGGATGAGCAAATATTAAATTCACTGGAAATGAGAATGAAATGCGGAATAGGAAAATGTGGTCGATGTAATATAGGTAATAAATTTGTTTGTATAGATGGTCCTGTTTTCTCGCTTGCTGAACTTAAAAAATTACCAAATGAATATTAAAATTATTATAGAAAAAAATAGAAAAAAAGAGTTGAAAAAAATTGTCAGAAGAAGTCCTTCCAAAATCTTTTGAGGATTTGATAAAGGATGTTCATGATTTAGGTATTTGTGGAGAATGTGGAGGTTGTGTGAGTTTTTGTTCTGCTGATGAGATAAAAGCAATTGAAATGTCTGAATCTGGACCTCCTAAATATTTTAATAAAGATAATTGTCTCCATTGTGGAATTTGTTATCTAATATGTCCACAAACGCATGTTTTAGATGATGAATTGAAAAAAAAATTTAACTATAAAATATCTATTGGGAATTATAGTAAAATTAGTTCAAGTCAGGCTAAAAATGAGGATATAAGAAAAGACGCTACAGATGGAGGAGTTGTAACTGCCATATTAGTCTATTTATTAGAAAAGAACTTAATTAATGGAGCTATAGTTTCAAAAAAACAAGGTCCTTTCAATAGAATAGCCTTTTTTGCCACTACTAAAGAAGAATTGATTGAAGCATCAGGATCTCACTTTGATCTATCTCATGGAGTAGTTAGATTGGAACATTATAATTCGTTTGTCCCAACTATAACTAAATTAAAAAAAGTTGTAAGTTCAGATACAATGAATATTGCTGTTGTGGGAACTCCTTGTCAAATAATGTCTATAAGAAAAATGCAAGAATTAAGTATTTTACCTGCTCATATCGTAAAATATACAATCGGATTATTTTGTAACCTTAATTTTGCATTTGATGAAGAAGCTCATAAAAAATTAGAAAAAAAATTCGATTTTTCTTTTGATGATGTTGAAAAATTAAATATAAAAGAAAATTTAATTATATCACTTAAGAATGGGAAGATATTAAATATAGATTTCAAAGATATCCATGAATTTGCAAGACCAGCATGTTTTGCTTGTAAAGAATTCTCTAATGTATATGCAGATATTTCTTTTGGCGGTTTAGGATCCCCTGATGGATATACTACTACAATTGTTAGAACAAATATTGGACGAAAGATATATAATGGAGCTTTAAAAGAAGGATATATTCAAGAATCACCAGATCTAAATACATCTATTAAAAAATCAGAAATGCTTGCTAAAGTAATAAGTTTTGAAAAGCGAAAATATAATCGTTATCGAAAAACTATGAAGAAAATTTATATATAATCCTAAACAACAATAGAATAACCTTATTTACAGATTGAAAGCATTCAAATTTTAGAAAAAAGGCTTTTTCTTGTAATGATTTTATTAGTTTGATATATTCACATTTTGGGTAGGCCTAATAGCAATTACAACTCTTTTTAATTCCCATTTAGGATCTTTTTTTCCATAATATTCTTTTAAATTTTCTATTTTAAAACCCAATTGATGTAATAATTCTTTCCATTCATCTATAGTAAGCATTCTTGATTTTATTTCGCCTTTATATTTTCTTTTCATCATCCTAAGAAAAAAGAAAGCTAATAACTTTCCAAATAATGATCTCCATTTTACAGGAACACATATATCTGCTATTACAATTATTCCACCAGGTTTTATGACTCTTTTGAATTCTCTTAAAGCTTTTTCAATCTTCATATGTCGTATTGCAAATGAACAGGTTATTAGATCAATGGAACTCTCATCACACAATATTTTTTCACCAGTTCCTTTTTTTATAGAAATGTTCTGTTCGAATCCCTCTTTTGATATATTAATTAATGCTTGGTCAATCATTTCTTCCACTGGTTCAATAGCTATTATTTCACATTTTTTATCAAGCGCTTTACATAAAGCAATAGATATTAATCCTGTTCCAGCACCAACATCTAAAATTCTTATTCCTGAACTTAAATTACAAAAATATAAAAACTTCTTCATGAATTTTCCATAATCGATACCTGCCTTTTCAAATATTTTTATTTTTTCTTCATCATATTTAATTGCCCAATTTTTATATTGTTCTTTAATTCCATCCATAATTATTTCTTCTTTTTTCATACGTATTATTCACCCTTTCATTTCAAAATTTCTTTATTTCTTTATAGATATTATTCTTTTTCTCAACTCATATTCTAATTAGATCTTGCATTGAAATTTTTAGTAAAGTCATGTCCTATAGTATTTCTTGATTCAACCTCCTTTTTTAAAGCTTTTAACCATTCTTTTTCAGCTCTATGATGAAATAAATGATGCAAAATGATATATAATGAAAAGAATGGGATTTTATTCTTTAAAAAACTTATTAATTTATCAAAGGATTTCTCATTTTTATCAACTAATTTAATTCTTTTATCAATTGCTTCAATTATTTCTTCCTTGGATAAAGCAGGCATGAAAAGAACACCTATATCGAAAGGATATCTAATTTTCTCATATGTATTATAATTTTCTCTTAAGATTTGTAAGAATTTATTCTTTCCATTTTCTGAAATAGTATATATTCTTCTTTCGGGTCTTTTAGTATCTCTTTTGGTTTCACTTAAAACGAAACCATTTTTTTTTAGTTGTTCTAGGTTATAATAAATAGATCCATAAGAAAAATCACTTATTTCTTGAATTTTCCATTTATTAATTATTTTTTTTATTTCATAACCATGTAAAGACTTATCATAATCATTGAGAATTCCTAAAATAATTAATTTCGTTAAATTTTGAATTGTCATTTTCTTTTTTAGAATTATGGAGTATAAATAATTTTTTTATAATCTAGATTGAATATTTTAATTAATATATATTATATAAGATATTTACAATTTAAAAAAATTTTGAGCATAATCCATTATTCCTTTTGATATATTAAAAGTAATAAATATTATAGAAATTAGAAATCATGCAATAATCATCAATTTTTAAAAAAATTAATAAGATGTGAATATGATTGATAATTTGTTGATAGAATTATAAAAATTATTGATTAAAAGCTATTATTTTGAAATTATGTTTATTCAAATATCATTAATATTTTTTTGGATAATTATGGTTTTTGTTTTTATTAATTTAGTTTATAAAAAAGTATCAAGTAAAATTGAAAGAGCTATTAATTTTCCTGAGATTCCTCATTGGGCATATCTTTTTATAATAATATGTATTTTAGGTTATATCTATATTTGTTTCTTGACTATTATTTATATTTTTAATCCTATTTTAGCGTTTAATCTTTTTTTACCTATTGAGATATTAAATCTTGAATTTATAAAAATCATAGGTAGTATTGGAACTATAATTGGAACTATAATTTTTACGATAGCAATTTTCAATCTTAATAAATCTACAAAATTAGAGCTAGCAGATAAATCTCAATCAATTAAATTAATAAGAACGGGAATATATTCAATATCAAGAAATCCTATTTATCTTGGAATGCATATTTTTACAATATCTTTTAGCTTAATAATTCCAACATGGATAACATTACTATCCCTAATTATTTTTATTATTAATTTTCATTATCGAATTAAATTAGAAGAAAAAGAATTAGAGGAATTATTTGGAAATGCATATATTGAATATAAAAAGAAAGTATATAGATATATTGGTCGAAAAATTAAAAGATCTCTATAAGGATTTAAAATTAGTTCTATTTTTGCTAAAAATTAATTAGCATGAAAGCTCATATCTGGTTTTAATTCTTTATTAGAGAATGAATGAATACGTTGATGTTGTAAAAAAGACTTAAAGATTTTTGATTTTTATTTTGAGAATCTGGAATTCATAGAGGAATATATACTTTATTACATTAATAGGCTAAATCCATTTTTTGAATTTTATTTTTTTAATTGTCTTAAAATTCCTTAGTGTCCTATAATTCTTATATACCTCCATATTTACTTTCTTTTATAATACGATGTATCGTCTCTTCTTATGGTGAAGGTATGATAG
>CAZGJX010000012.1:0-51307 GCA_964525635.1 uncultured archaeon | reverse complement strand
CTGGTCTTTTTCAACTAAAAAGATTGATAACTAGAATAGAAATTTGTGATTTTTCTAAGAATTGCGAGATTTTTATAAATAGTTGTAAGGTTATTCCAATACAATGTCTATCTAGACATAATATATGTCTAATTGATTTAATAATTCATTTATTTTTAAATTATTTATGATATTATATTTTACTATTCAAAATAGTCCAAAAGCTTGAATCCAATGGAGGCAATTAAATGAAATATGCAATCAAAATGCTCAAAATTGGATTATTTATATTTTTTATTATTATTTTTAATTTCACTTATTATAATCAATATAATTATAAGAATGTATATGAAATAAATAAATTACACAATTCTCAGAACGTAAATTTATTATGGGAGTTTGATTTAGGAGAAAATACTAAATCTTCTCCTGCTTTAGGTGATATAGATAATGATGGAAAGCTAGAAGTGATAGTAGGAAGTAATGATTGTAATATATATGCTATTAACGGCGAAGATGGAACACTTAATTGGAATTATACAACAGGTGATGTTGTAACTTCTTCTCCTGCTTTAGGGGATATAGATAATGATGGAAAGCTAGAAGTTGTCGTAGGAAGTAATGATTGTAATATATATGCTATTAATGGTGAGGATGGAACACTTAATTGGAATTATACAACAGGTGATGTTGTAACTTCTTCTCCTGCTTTAGGGGATATAGATAATGATGGAAAGCTAGAAGTTGTCGTAGGAAGTAATGATTGTAATATATATGCTATTAATGGTGAGGATGGAACACTTAATTGGAATTATACAACAGGTGATGCTGTAACTTATTCTCCTGCTTTAGGGGATATAGATAATGATGGAAAGCTCGAAATTATAATAGGAGTTGATAATGTTTTACATGTTTTAAATGGAGAGGATGGTTCATTAGCTTGGAATTATAACCTAGATATTATATTTTTGACATCTTCTCCTATTATAGTAGATATAGATGCTGATAGAAAGTTGGATATAGCCGTTGGAGGATCGGTGCTAATTGGTGGAATTCCAGAGAACCCACCTTTGGGATGCATAGTTATAATTAATGGGGACGATGGAGATTTAGATTATTATCCTTATCTGGATATCATACCAAGTATACCAATTATTGGTGATATAGATGGAGATAGAAAATTTGAATTAATTGTGGGAGGGTTAAAAACAACTTTTTCATATTCGAATGAAAATTTATATGCTATTAATTGTGAGGATAAAAGTCTAGCTTGGATTTATAACTCAAGTGGGATTGTAGGATCTTCACCTGCATTAGGGGATTTAGATGGAGATGGAAAGCTCGAAATTATATCAGGAATTGATGATGTTTTACATGTCTTAAATGGAGAAGATGGTACATTAGCTTGGAATTATACAACTGCAGATAATGTAAATTCTCCTCCTTCTTTAGGGGATCTGGATGGTGATGGAAAACTTGAAGTTATAATAGTAACATCAAAAATAATTTGTCTAAATCCTGTACAATCAGGTAAAAGAATTTATTGGCAAGGTTTTTCAGGAGATACAACTTTTAATAGAATGAAGAATCAAAAAAATATTGATGCTGATTTTGATATGTTATCTAAATATACAGAAAATATATATGGAACAGATCCAAATAAAGCCGATACAGATGGAGATGGATTTTCTGATTATGAAGAACTTTTTATATACCATACCGATCCAACAAACTCTTTAAATAATCCAAATCAGATGCCATTTATAATCACAATAGCAGTTGTAACCCCAATAATTATTCTTATTTCATTATATGGCTCATATCGGCTTTATTTAAAAAATAATAAGGTTAAAAGTGAAAAAAAAAGAGAATCTATACCTTATAAAAAAAAAGAAATAATAAAACTATATATTAAAGCTCTAAAGAAGATTAAAAATAAGCTTTATACCAAAAACACAATTGAACTGCTTGAATTAATAGCTCAGGAATCAAAAAAAAATGACCTTTTAGATCTATATAACGATGCTTTAAGAAATATAGATTTCTGTAGAGAAAATATAAAAATAGAGAAAAAAAAGGAAATAAAGAAATTATATAATTTTGCGAAATTAAAACTGGATAATGAACAATATACAGAAGAAACAATTAATTTATTTAATGAAGTTATTAAAGAATCAAATAATTATGGCTTAAAAGAAATTTATTCTAATGCAATAAATGACTTGGAACAATGCCAGGCTAAGTTTACTACTGAAATAATCGATGGTAAAAAAGATAATTAAAATCTAATGGCTTTTGTCATCTAAGATTTATTAAAAAAATAATAAAACTTTAAGATAATGAATTTATCCATTCTGTATAATCCATAATAGATGAATATTTATATGTTAATTCTGACTATATTATTAGAATGAGTAAAAAAATTCGAAATTTAACATTGGATTTCGCCCTCTATTAAACTAAAAAAAGTTTAATTTTTCTCTCCCTTTTCATTATATTCGAATTTTAGCTCTTTCTCCTCTTTCTTTCTTATAAATTTTCTTAAATATAATTAAGTAAAAGAAAAAAGATTCAAGATTTAATCTTATTAGAATACTATTTTTCTTTTTTTTAGAAGAAATAAAGATTGGACTAGGATAAATTAATAATTCTGTATTTTTATATATAATACAAGCATATTTATATGCGAACTAAGATTAATATCAAAGGAAGGAGTTGATGTTTGGAATATAAAATTGGATTTCGCCTTCTCTTAAATGATGAAATCATTTAATAGAATCTCCCCTTTTCATTCGTAATCCGAACTTTAATTTCTTCTTCTCTTTTTTTCTTACGCTTAATAAATTTATGGAAATAAAGACTATTTCATTTTAATAAGATATTGATGGATGGTATCCTCAGACTTACCATATAACTATGTTGTACCAGTCCAATGTTGGAAATCTTATATAAATCATCAAAATATCCTAAAATTTTTCTCAACTCTCTTATCAAGCAATTCTTTTTTCTTTTTGAGATAATATAAATATGTTAATCTATATCCATCTTTTCCAAAATAATACAATATTAAGTATGTAAATATCCAAATCAGGAAGACTAAGATATTATAAAAATAATAATATTCATTATATTCTGTAAAAAGCAATATGAGTATAAAAGTAACAAAAAATTCATCTATTAATAAATTCATCTTGAAAAACCATTTAATAAAAGATATCTTAAATTTAACTGGTTTTTTAGATTCCCATTTATTTATTTCTTCTTCATAATAACATAACGGACAAAAGCTATCTTTTTTATTTTTATAAGATTTTAAACCAATTTTCTCACATTTTTTACAGATTGGTTTTCCACAAAACTTACATAGAGATTTTCTCCTTTTTTTAGGGTGGAAATAACACTTTTTGATTCTCCTCTTTGAATTTCGCTTTCTCAAACTAATCCTCTCATTAGATTCCTAATATATTGAATAAAATGAGATATATAAAGATACTATATATATTATCTATAATCTATATATTTCTTTTAAGGAACATCTTTTATTCACAATAGAAGTAGTAACTTCTATATGTTATGATGCAACCATTATGTGTATTTTTGAATGGATCATGACCTCAATAGAATGTGTCTTAATTCGTAATATATTTCTCTATTATTTTAAAAATATAATTTTTTTTATCTTATTTTTGTCTAAAATTGGTCCTGATCCCTTTATAAGTAAAAAATTTGTTTAAAATTAGTCCTGATCCTATTTATATATTCATGTATAATATCTTCCCTTAATATATTTATTAAGATTTCATAAGGAGTGAAATGATAATGAATTTGAAAAAATATAAATCTAGACTAATGCTAATTATATTGGTATTGAATATTTTTTGTATTACCAATATATTTTTAGTCCAAAATAGCTCTGCTTTAGGCACCTTTACTTTGAACATTAATAAAAGTTCTATGAATGTTGGAGATACAGTCACTCTAACATGGTCTGTACCTGAAATGGGAGATGAAAAATATGAAGAATCACTTGTATATAGATCTATTAATGGTGGGGGATACCAGTATATAACGATAGTATCAGGAGTAGGAAGTCGATCGTATAATTATGAAGCTCTAGAAGCGGGATTATATAGGTTTAAGGTCTTAACAAGATATTACCATTACATACCAATAGGAGGGAGCGGGGGATATATTCAATATGGAAATGTATATGTCGATATTGCATATGGCGAACGTGGTTATTTACAAGTATATAACAAATTAGTAGTATATCCTTTAGACAATAAGCTATGGTATGGAGGATCTATTACATTATATTGGACAAATGAAAATCATCCTACAGGATATAATGAATATTCCGAGGTTTTCTGCTCATATAAAGGCGGTCCTTTTCAAAAAAATGCTACTTTAACTGGAATAGGACTTAAATCATATACTATGAAAGCTCAAAATACTGTTGTAGCCCCAAAAGGAGATTACCGTTTTAAAATCATAAATTACGCCAATTTTGGTAGTAATTCTGGAGGCGTGAATGATGAGAAGATCTGGGAAAGTGCTACATCTGATGTAATTAAAGTAGGTGATGTAGAGGTAGATGTTAAAATCGCATATGATTCCAATGTAAAAAATTATTTGACACGAATAGGAAAATCACCCTCATCATTGGCAGATTCTGTTTATTATGCACTTAACCATGGTTATGGTCAATATTTTCCAATAAAATTTTATACAAAAACTACAGACGATTGGCTGGTTTATGATGAGGATGGACATAATGTTGAGTCACCACCAAGCCTAGCACAATATAGAGATTGGGAAAATGAAGCACCAATTAATTGGAATAGTGGTCAGTGTCTACTTCCTCCGGGGGAAGGTCATGGATATTATTTTGATATTTTGGTATTATTCATATGGGATTTTGGGACGGTTCATGTAGCTACACAAGGAGGAATTAGCTCTATTATTATTAATCTTGAAAAAACTGAATATGAAAGATGGGATTATTCTCTTCTTGGGCGCCCATTCCGGATTGGCGATATAAATCTTGATCCGTTTAAATTTATTGGAACCTATAG
Source organism: uncultured archaeon (assembly GCA_964525635.1). GTDB lineage: Archaea > Asgardarchaeota > Lokiarchaeia > Sigyniarchaeales > SOKP01 > JAFGOA01. The sequence continues at coordinate 46,253 of CAZGJX010000012.1, read as the reverse complement.
TGTAATAATGCACGAATTAGCTCATATATATGGGGTAACTGGTGATACACGCTTCCAAAAATTCTCTGTAATGGACTATGAGTGGACTCACTATGGTTTTGGGGATAAATTTGATGCGGATGATCAAGAAGTAATTTGGAAAACTATACATTCTCTTGATAAAGATGGTGTATCTGGAAAAGACTATTAAATTCTTCTTTTTTTTTTTTTCAACCTAATTATTTTTCGAAATTCTATAAAAAAAGATATAATAAGAATAAAATTATAAAGTTAAATAAAATGATTTTTGGTTAATTTTCTTTAAAATAGAGTAAAATAAAGGGATAATTAAGATAATAAGATATATTTATTAATTAATTTCAAACAAGATTTTTACGTGAGTAAATTTAGTATTTAGAATTTTTAACACATTATCAGTAAAATCTCTTAAATTTTGAGAATAAAGATATTTCATATTTTGTTGTTTGATTAAATAGGAATAAATCATAGAACGTGTAGCTTCTGGACCATTATTAATTAGATATCCCATCCAATGAGGAGAATATCTACATATTCGTCTTAGGTCTTCATTAGAATATTCCAATTTGTCAAATATAAGTTTATAATATTTTCTTAAAGCATTACCAACTAGTTCAAGGTAATCACATATAGCATAAGCATGTCTACAGAGAGAAATAAAATTTGAAATAATTCTAGAATCTCTGGTATTTGCAGATTCTTCAATTGCGCCTAAGGTAGCAATCCATTCGGAATTTGGTTCTTCATTTAGCTTATTTTGTACCATAGCAACATTTATAATATCACTGAGATCAACATCATGACCTCTTATTAATTTCTTTTTAAATATATTCTTTAGTTGCGTCCCTTCAAGATGAGATCCATTCGTAAAATCTATACGTTGATCTAAGTCGTTAGATGCGATTAAGGTTCCTGATCTTTTCTGATTTGTCTCATAATCATTCCATTCAATGGATTTTTCCCATTCCTTAGTTCCTTTATTTTTATGCCATCCATTCTTTTTAAGAACATATTCAAATAAATTAAGTTTAAAAATCCAAAAATCAATATCATCTGTAAATCTTTTTCTTCGCCAATCTCTTGTTGTATATTTCTTGAGATATATTTTAACACAACCTCTGACTATTTCATATTTACCATTTTTAAGGACTTGGCATGCTTCTTCATAATATGGATTATTTATATCCGAATAAATCCTCATAATTTCATGTATGATAATTCTCGCTTCTGTGGCAACAATATCTAAAGGAATATTTCCATCAGAGGGGTAACTTCTTGATCCCCCATCAAGAAATTTCTTAAATAGTTCATATTCATTTTTCGGAGTTTTAAATTTAGGATTATTAAATATCAACTTACTAAATACATAATGAGTAAAACCATTTTCATCATTATAGATTCTATCCTGAATTGGATATATCTCTCTTAGTTTGTCTCCCTTAATCAAGATATCAGCTTTATGATCCCAAAAAGATAACATAATATTTCTATAAAAAGTGAATTATTTTTAGTTAATAATCTTTTTCTCTTAACATTCTTATTATTTCTTATGGATAATAATATATAAATGTTTAGCTAATATTATAGATGCTGAAATTCTTTCATTGTATGGTTAATTTATTAAAATAGTATGAACAAATATTTTATCAATAAAAAAAAAAATGAAAAACCTTTAAGCATGAGGAGATAAGTTAAATAATTACTTAAATCTGATATAAATTACCAAATAGATATATTAATTTTATTTATATAATATCATAATTATGCTTTTTTCTAATTGAATATCAATTTCTAATTTTCAATATAAAATTGTATTTTTATATTTTATCTATTAAACTCCTATAGTTCATAAAGAAAGATTTATATATCCAAACAGAAAATTGTATTATAGAAATCTGTAAAATTAGAAATGATTTTTAATAAAAAATTATATAAAATTAAATGGAATAATGGAGTTATTGGTTAAAAGAGATTGAGAGAGTACTACCTGCCTTTTTTATTTGTTGCAGTCTTCATAGGATATGAAATTAGTTTTTATTTATTTTATCAATATCAAAAAGTAAAAGATAAAAATATCCCTTTGAATAAACTTTTGATTGCTTACAGTTTATTAGCAGCATTTGGAATCAGTGCAGTGTTGATTAGGACAATTAGAAATTATTATATTGATGATATTTTTATAAATTATTTCTTTTATAAATCATCGCATATTATCATTGCTTTCGGAACGCTTTCATTTTTATCTGTGATTTACACAAAATCATTCAATGAAGTTATAAATATATGGATAACAAGAAGTGTAATTATTACTGCTACTATTTTTTTAATAGTCTTAATTTTTATTAGATCAAAAGATTTAGAGTTATTGATAATATTGATTAGTATTGCTATTGGTGCGAGTTATCTAATATATTCTAATTTTAACCTTATAAAAAATATACATGGAAAAGCAAAAAAAAGAATTTTTCTGATCTTGATTGGATTTATAGTTTTATTAGGATCAGTTATTTTCCGAGCAGACGAATTTATTAGATTTCTTTCAGAAACAAATCAAATTCTAATTGAATTTATAACAATCCCTCTAATGTTAATTGGTTTATTAATTATATTATTTGGTGTCTATAGATTTCCAATTCTTTTAGAATTTAACTGGCAAGAAAAATTTATTGAATTATTTATTGTTGATACAGAGAAAAATGAAATTATTTATTTCTATAACCCATCAAATGAAAAAAAAGTCATATTATATGAATCTAATGAATATCCAGCCAAAATTGATATAAAAAAATTATTCTTCTCGAAAGGAATATCAGATATTGAGGATTTTATTTCTGATTTTATTGATAAAAATGAGAGTATTCAGAAAATTACACATGGAAATCAAATAATATTTACTAAACATGGAGATAATTCATTTAATAATATATTATATTGTATAATCGCATTAGAGGATATGAATAGTATTAGTTTTTTCCTAAATTCCATTAAAAAGAATTTTCAAAAATCTTATAAGAGTATTTTATCAAATACAAATCTTTCATTGGAAGATAAAAAGAAAATTTTTATAGGTTTTGACAAATATATTAGAAATTTTATCGGATAATTAATAATAATAGATGAATAATGATTAAAATGATAATAGAAATGTTTCCTCTTTTTGGAAATTTAAAGGAACCTTTTCTAATTCTAGAATGGTTGGTTTTCTTTATTATATTAGAATTATCAATTTTTTTGGCAATTAAATTAAAAAAAAAAGAAAAAGAGACAACGACTTATGGAGAGATTGGATATATTTATTTATCACTTGGGTATTCTCTTATGTGGATGTTTTTAATTATTGGAGATCATTATATCACTCAAAATATCTTAAGGGAGCATATTTTGAAGATTGGTTTTTTCATATTAGTTTTAGCAGCTTTATTTTTTATCTCTGCAACGGAAAAAAAGCATTTAATTTATAAAAAATATATATTCTCTATAAGTTATTCCATCTTTATTATTATTTATTTATTTATTTGGTTTTTAAAAATTGAATTAGCAATCATTATTTCAAGCTCGTTTTGGACAATTTTTATAATATATATTATATTTCATTATAGAGATTTATATAAAAATTATTATATTAAGGGAGAAGTAAGAAAGACTAAAATGATGTTTCTTAAATTTATCATAGGCTTGTCTTCTATTATTATAGGATATGTATTAATAAGATTACTTACTATATTTGAATATTATCTTTTTTATAGATTTATTGGAAATATCCTCCAAATAATAGGAGCAATTTTTTTATTTATTTTCTTTTCGGAAATACCTTCTCTCTCAGAATTATATTGGAAAAAAAGACTTGTATCTTTTTATATAATTCTTAAATCAGGTTTACTAATATATTATAAACATTTTAGATCTGAGACAAATTATTTGGAAAGTTCATTAAAATCAGGTGGTATTGTTAGTGTAGAAATGATTTTAGAGAATATAACAGATAGTAATGGTATATCGTTAATTGAACGAAAAGATAAAAAAATTATAATTCATTCTGGTAAGTATTTATATGGAGTATTAATCAGTGATGAAATTCTTAGATCACATCAATTTATATTAAGAAATATTATTTTAAAAATAGAACATATCTTTTCTCCAATTCTTTCTAATTGGCAAGGTGACCTTAAGGTTTTCTCTCCTATTGATAACATCATTGAAGATATGTTAAAATAGGAGATTAATCTTAAATTTAAAAGACATAAATTAAATATCATTTCAACAAGATATTACTAATTTTAAGTAATCTTTTATAAATTATTGAATTCTCATCATTTAGATTTTTAGCTTTATCATCACTTTTATCATATTATTTATTAAATTTAGATAAATAGAAGGTTTTTTATAAAAAATTAACCATAGAGATAACTTTATAAAATAATATTTTATAATTGGTTTGATAAAACTATTTTAATTTATCGTATCTATACAGGATATCTCATCAATTATGCACATCTATGAAGCAGGTATTATCATTGGTGGAGTTCCCACAATAACAGTAAACTACATTAATCCAAGCGAACATGAGGTGGACTTAATTCATAAATGTGCGCTAATGTCATGTATATTAAATTTTGCAGAAATCCTAATTTCACCTATAGAATCTTTTGAAAGTAATAGATTTAACTTTGCATTTAGGAGGGATAAAATACAATCGTTTGATTCTGATGAAACAGACATCCATGCTTACTTTATTTTAAACAGACATAAGGAATTTAATACAAATGTAAAAACAAAAATCCTTCCTGTCTTAGATTTAATTATAGATGAATTTAAATCAAGATATACTTATAGAGACTTTTCATATTCGACACAATTTCTGGAATTTAGAGCTATTATTGATAAAATAATTGGTATTTCATCAAAAACTCTGGAACAAAAAGTAGAAATGTTATTTCTAAAAAATCAAATTATCACTAAAGATTAAGAAAAAAAGAAAAAAATGCCTCATCTGAGGAATAAATAGCATTAATGCAAGAGATTTCAGCAATAACTCACAAATTAGGGTAATTAGCAGAAGAATTAAAAGAATCATTACATGTTAAGAGTTAAATAAAAACCACTTTTTTTGATTTTTTTTCCTTTTTTTTATTGAAAATTAGTAAATTCCAGTTTGTATAATGGATTTTTTATAATTTAAAGAATTTAATAATTTATATATTCGGTTATGATTGATTTTCTTTATATATTTTTTATAATTGTTTTATATAAACAGATAATTAATTAATTTTGAATCTTTCTTATTAATTACTACCGAATTAGATAAGATAATCTTTTAAATTTAATGAGATAAAAACTATATGATTGAGCCAAAAGGAGAAATATCAGAAGATTATAAGGAAATTATTAAACAAGATGCTTTCCTTGGGATAGATGTTGGATCAGTTAGTTGCAAATTTGTATTAATAAATACTGATGGGAATGTATTAAGTCATGTCTTCCTTAGAAATAAGGGCTCTCCGATAGATGTTGTAAAAAATGGTATCGCTAAACTACGAACACATATAGAAGAAAACGAAGATCTACAGCAATATGAAATAAAATCATGTGGAACAACTGGATCAGCAAGATATTTAACAAAAGCAGTTGTAGGTGGCGATTTAGCAAAAACTGAAATTATAGCTCATGCCGTTGCAACTCAATCTATGTATCCTAATGTTAGAACTATCTTAGAAATAGGAGGGCAAGATAGTAAAATTATTCTATTGAGGGATGGAATAATAATTGATTTTGCAATGAATTCTGTATGTGCGGCTGGGACAGGATCTTTTTTAGATCATCAAGCTACAAGACTAGGAATTCCTATTGAAGAATTTGGAGATTATGCAATAAAATCAAATAATCCTGTTTCGATAGCAGGGAGATGTACTGTTTTTGCTGAGTCAGATATGATACATAAACAAAATGCAGGGCATCCTCGAGAAGATATCATTGCAGGACTTTGTGATTCTTTGGTTAGAAATTATCTGAATAATCTATCTAAAGGTAAAGATTTAGATGATCCTGTTGTATTCCAAGGAGGAGTTTCTTATAATAAAGGGATTGTTCAAGCTTTTGAGCGTCATTTAGAGTGTAAAGTTATTGTACCAAAGTATAATGTTTTAATGGGTGCATTAGGAATGGCAATTCTTGCTAGAGATTATTATATTGAACACGAACATGAAACAAATTTCCGAGGTTTAAACACTTCAGATATAGTGTTTAAAACTTCCTCTTTCCACTGTGGAGATTGTCCTAATAATTGTGAAATCGTTCAGGTTAAAATGCCGGAAAAAGAGAATGAAGTTGTGGCAAGATGGGGTAGTAGATGTAATAAGTGGGATGTATTTTAAGATATCCCTATTATATTATAGATTTTGGGAGAATATTTTTCTTTTTCTTCATAAATTGGGTTAAATAGATCGTTTATAACCATATCTAAAGGATTGTATTATTATATTTGTATTTTAATTTTTTTAAAATTTAAATTTCTTTTTTATTTTTTAATGAAATACCAATCTACAGGAAAATCTAATTTTAAATCTACTTTTAACTTATATTTTTCAATAAAATCTAATACAGCATCTTTTACATGCTTATTATGAATATCGTGTCCAGAAAAGATTCCATTTACTTTTAATTTAGGATACTATGATGTTAAATCTTCAAATACACTATCGTAATTATGCAAAGCATCAATATAGATAAAATCAAAATAATTATCAGAAAAATTAGAGAAGGCATTCATAGAAGGTTGCTTAATAAAATGAACATTATTATAATTTTTAAATCTATTTTTAACAATATTATATACTTTTTTATTTTTCCAAGGATCAACTAAATATAATTGGGCTGGGTTTAGCTGTTTAAATATAGAAATAGCATTAAATCCTTTATTTGTTCCTATTTCAATAGCATTTTCACATTTTTTTAAATTAGATTTAGCAAATAAAACTGAAGGTCTTGGTGTTTTGCGAATATTTTGTACAGTAAGTTCTTTAATATAAAAATTTCCTTTTGCACTTTCTTTATATAAATAAGAATATATATCTGGAAAACATATTTTAAGTAACTTTAATATTATTCTATATTTTAATCTCAATCCCATATTGTATCATTATTTTTTTATATAAATCCTAATGATTAATCTATAATCATTAAAATAAAAACTAAATACATTAAAATAAAAGAAAATAAAAAATTTGTTAAAAATATCAACAATATATATGATTAAGAAGAATCTGGAAAAAGCTCCTTAAGTTGGAATAATTGAAATTTTTATTTCTTTAATTTTTATTAACCTCTATTTCAGTAAATATCTTAACTTTCAAATTCTTGTGTTGGAAATGAAATTATTATTTTTTTTAGTAAAATAAAAAAAAAAGATAATTATCCTCTGGTATTTACATAATTAGGTATTAACTTTACTTCGATCATAGTAGAAATCCACAATTGCTGGGATGGCTATCGGGGATTTTAAGGGCCCAGGAATCCAGATTTGTTGTATGGATTTGCCTATAATCTTACCTTCCTTCGTGGAAATACGGATATAATGTTTATCAGTTTTTCTATGTTCAATCTTAAATATTTTGGTGAAATAGACGATAGTTTTATTACCCCAAGAAATATATTCCAGTGAAATAATGATCCACCCTCCTCCTTCAAAATATTTAAGGATATAATATATGATTATTTACGCAACGATAATAGCGAATACGCCCAGTATAATCAAAATAATTGAGCCATTGGGAAAACTTTGTCTGCTTGAAACCATAATTCCTCCACCAATTGTAATCATACCTATAATAAAATATACTACAATTCCTAAAAAGATAAATCCTCCAAAATCTGTTCCTATTTTAAATTTAAATGTTGTATTCTGTTTCAGCATCTCATTCAATTTATCAGTATCGGCTATATAACCAGTGAGTAGAGAATATTCCTCTGTTTCCATTTTTATATTTATTCCTTATTTTAAAATTTATGAATAAGAATTTAAAATTATATTAATTATAATTAAAACAATATATTTAAATATTTTTAATAAAAAATCCTTTAAATTCACCCTTATATATTATTAGTATAAATATCTTTGATATAATCACCCAATACTAATATTTTAGTGCTAATAATGTGCTTAATATGATTATTAGTAAATATTTCTTATTATTTGACTCAGTTCATGGTTATTAAAGTTTATTTATTAAATAATAAATTCTACTTAATTTTATAGATACTTATATAAATAAAAAGGATAAAAACAAAAAAAAAGGGGAAAAAAACTCTTTTTAAGTTTAAATTATTTTAATCTTCTTCTAAAAATTCAGGAGCATCATATCTTGTTGGTACAACTCTATCAAATTCAGCTAATATTGAATCTCTTGCTTGGTGCCAAAATGCTTCAATTCTATCATGAGCATTAACTGGATTCTTAAATTTTAATGTATCTCTTATTAAGTCAAATTCTTGATAAATTGTCTTCATACTTTCCACAGGATAAAATCCTCCAACATTCTTAAATAACATTCGAATATGATCAATTGAAACAGCTAAAGATAACATGACATCTCCATATTGTTCTTCAGTTGGATTCGCAATCAGTGTGTATTCAATGGCTTTTCTACCAGATTTTACTATATTAGGCCAAATGTCTCTTAACGTATTAATATAACTTGATCTTCTCTGGAAACCCCTTGTTAATAAAGCAGCAGGAATAGCAACAATAAAAGGAATTAGACTAAAAAATGAATTAGTAAAATCGGAAAAACCAATAAATATCACGATAGCTATCACTATTGTAATAGCATAAATAACTACAACTAAAAATAATAATTGATTTAATTCTTTCTTCTTCATATTTATCACAAATAGATAATTATTAAAAATTGTAAGTTAAAAAAGAATATAAAAATTGCGAACTTAGTAAAAAGAAAAATAATTTTAGTAGGTTATTGGTTTTTTTTTTGTAAAAGTTCAATGAGGAATTATTAATTAATATTCATAGAAATTTATAATACTTTGAATTGTATTAGAATCTTTTTAAACTAACATGTTTTTATTTTGATTAGAATAAATACTTTAATATTCAAAATTAGTAAATAGAATCTTTAAAGCAAAAAATAATTTTTATAAGAACGATGGAAGATTTTAAGGATATTTTAAAACAATTAAAAAATATTGGAGAAGAAGTAATCGAAACTGCTAAACATAGGTTTAAACTTTCAACAGTATTCGATGTGTTTACTGAAAAAATCATTCCAACATTTGTATCTGAGAAAGAATTAAAGGAATATTATGAAAAAAGAATGGAAGAAGTTAATGATTTTATATATAAATTATAAGGAAGACTAAAAAAATGACTGAAGCTCAAGATAAAAGAGGGGATTTATTAAATAAAATTGGTGGAAAAGATAATTTCAACAAGTTAATTTATGGCTTAACAAAAGGAATTGCAGGTTTAGGTTTAAAAACTTTTATGGATTTGAAAATAGAAGGAAAAGAAAATATCCCTATGCATGGTAAAGCTATATTAACAACTATTAGCGATAATGCAGTACGAGATATGTTTGTTATAAGTCAATTAACGGGTAGACAGATTCATTTCATGTTAGATCCGAAACTTATGAAACATCAAGTAGCTGGGCCAATCTTAAAAACTCTTGGTATGTTTAGGAGTACAGAAAGTAAAGAAGATAAAGTCCCTATTGAGAAAGTCTTTGATTATTTAAATAATAAAGGAGATCTCGTTGCTATGACTCCTGAAGCTAAATTAAAGTATGATATACAAATAAAGGCTATGTCAGCAATTATAAAATTTGCTGTTGCAGCAAATGCACCAATTATTCCAATCGCAATATACACAAAGAAAGGAAAAATTTTAGACATGGTAAATGTAAATGGATTAGTTATGAGGATAGGATCTCCTCTAAATGTTGAAAAAAAAATAAGTAGAGATAAATATAGAGATCAGAGATATGAATTGGCTGAAGGTATAATTAAAATAATTGATTCTTTAAAACATCCAATTAGTCATTAAAGATAAAATAAATAGTTGAAGTATTATGAGTAATGAACAAAACACAAGTTATGATAAGTCAAAAATAAATTCAATGGATTTACCTGAAAACTTTAAAAATGAAAAGCTTAAAGGTCTAAACAAAGCAGAAGTGAAAGAAATATTTTCAAAAATAGATAAAAATTCAAGTACTAGTGATTTATTCTTCAATTTTCTTGACTCGATTTTCGATCTAGGCTTCAAAATTCTAAAAAATGTTAATTTAGATATTATTTTAGATAAAATTGAAGAATTAATGAAAAAATAAAAATAACACTTACTTTATTGTTTAGAAATATTGAACATTTATTAATTATCAAGAAAAAAGTAAAAAAGAATTATTTAATAACGAGTTCTTGTTGATTGTATCCTTAATTTAGCTTTTGTATTCTCATTCTTATCTTGCAAAATAACATATTTCGTTTGTTGAGGCAATTTTATTTCATATTCTTCCTTAGCTATGACTTGATCTTTTTTAAGATGGTCTTTTTCCCTTAGTTCTACTTCGACTTTGACTGTTTTTTCTTCGTTGATAAGAATCGTCTCAAATTGGCTCCATAATGTCATGTCCGCTTTGGAAGTAAACGTTTGGTGCTTCGCCAATTTGATCACCCCATGGTCAGGAAATCTTGACTTGAGTAATTTATCTTCTCCATCACATTTAATATAGAATTCGCCAATCCATCCCGCAATATCATAGTCCTTTATTGTTTTTAAAGACATTAAATCGATTGCAATCTGAAACCTTTCGCGCTCCTCACCTACATTATCTTTATCAAAATTCTCTCCTTTCGCATGGGTTTTTTTTCCTTTAACATACATCCTTCTTGGCATATAATAACTCCTCTTTATTTTTTTAATTAAAACTATTTTTCTATTTTATTAATATAATTAATTTAGTACTTAAATAATATATCTAATAAAATATTATTAAATTCATCCATTAATGAAAAATGTTCAAATTCTCAAACTATTGAGAATTTAAAGAATAATTAGATTTCTGTAATATATAGTTGATAATGAATATCCTTTTAGAACAATTTTTTTTTATTATTTAAAAGTCTTTTTTTAAAGTATTTTATGGTAGATGATTTATTATTTTTCCAGCAGTTTTAAAAACTGATTTTAATTTAATTACTTATTGAAGTGTATTGATTAAATCAAAAATTAAATAATACAATATATTAGATTTAGGAAATTATTTTGAAAAAGATAATATATAATCTACGGGTTGTAGTTATCGGTATTAAAAAATTTAGTAGAATTTTATTTAGAAATTTTACTCATTTAGATACTATCAGCTCTATTTCTATTAATAATAACAGAAGTTCAAATGATATAATTACATTCTCAATGATTTTTAAAGATATATTATTTAGATTGCAAATAGATTTTTATGATACAATAAAAGAGATGTTAAACAGCATTGAAGAATCTATTAAATTAGACTTAGTTTTATTGTTAATAGATATTAGAAAATTAAAGAATATAAAGAAATATAAGAAAAAACACATAGAAAGAATAAATCAACAATTAAAAGATAAATTGGACTATGTATTAATAGGAGTTAATCAAGGTATTTCTAAAATAAATCAAGAGAATATTGAAAAAATGATTGAGAGAAGTAAGAAATTAAATATCCTCTATTGTTTTTTATTAGAGGATATGGATAAAGATTTGAAGAATATTTTAAAAAAATTAATGGAAGATTTTATTTTTAACTTTAAATATGGAAATCCTGAATTATTTGAACTAGCTGAAATTTATGGAAGAGAAATACAAAAAAGTTCAGAATCGATTTTACAATTAGAATAGTTGTATGAAAAAGAGACTTTATGAATGATGATGACTTATTAAAATTCAATTTTATTTTAATTTTCATTGAACCCATTAATTATTATAACTCTTATTTTTTATATATATTTTCTATTCAATGAAAATTAAAATTTAAGCTAGGAATAACCTTTTTCCAAGAAAACTAGTTATATCCAAAACCTTTATCTTTTCTTTTAGCTCCTTATTTTCATTTAAATAACAATTAAAGTGTGTTAAACATTTAGGACAGGTAGTGATTAAATAGTCAGCACCAACTTCAATAGCTTCTTTAATTCTATCAGCTTGTATATTTTTAGTTATCTGATTACAGTTAATATAAGCATTAACACCACAACAATTTGCATCTTCTCTTGAGTTTTCCATTTCAATAAATTCAATACCTGGTAATTGTTTTAAAATTTCCCGTGGTGCATCATACACACCACCCATTCGTCCAAGTCTGCAAGCATCATGGTAGGTTACCTTGATATTACCTAACTGTGGAAAAATTATATTTTCCAATAAATTTTCCTTCATTATGTATTCAGTAATATGGTAAATTTCAAAGTTGAAATAATCACTTTTAAATAGAGATTTATAATCATTTTTCCAAGTATAATATCCCTCAGCGCAACTAAATATTATAGTTTTTACTCCTGCATCTTTGAGCAATTTTACATTATATCTTGCTAGTTTTTCAAATGTATCAATATCTCCACGCCATAGATTGTCATGTCCGCAACATTTTTCATTTGAGAGTACAACTGGAATTGTTTGATTCTGATTAAGAATTCCAATTACACTTTTAGGGATTTCTAGGTAATCTGGAGCATTTATCGAATTCCAATTATTTTGACTTCCATAATTACAATTCATAATACCAGAAGCATCAAGAGCTTTTTCAAAATCTTCAGGTATTTGGTCAGTATTAGAACAACAATTACAATTTAAACATCTATTTGCCTCTTTAATTGCTTGATCTTCCGTATAACCTAATTCCATCTCATCAAAGCATATAAGTCTTTCATTAGCTGGTAGAAAATTCATTTCTTGACAAGAATTCACTTGAATATATTTCTTTGGTATAGGAGATCTTTTTAAATCACCTTTTTTTATTCTTGCTTTCTTTAAATCAATCCCTTGTAAATATCTATCAATAGAAATTGCTGCTTCACGACCATCTCCAATCGCATCAACTGCACACATCAATGAGTTATAAATTATATCACCCCCAGCAAAGACTCCAGGAATACCTGTTTCATAAGTTAATTCATCTACCATTATTTTACCTCTTTCAATTTTTAACATATTATCAGTAGCTATATTTATTGGATCAATATCTAGTCCTTGACCTATAGCTGTGACAATATGGTCAACAATGATCTTATATTCAGAACCTTTAATTTTTTTTAAAGGGCGTCTTCCAGTTATTGGATCTGGATCCCCCCATTCGATTTTATGACAATTTAAAGCTAATTTTCCATCAGGTTCTTTAGTTATTTTTGTTGTTAACGTTTCAAAATGATATTCCATTATATTTCTTTCGGCTTCATGCAAATCTTTTAAAACATTTTTAAGTTGTTCTTTAGATAAAATATCCACAAGATCAACATTATTCGCTCCTAAACGAACTGCTGTTTCACCAACGTCTACTGCAACTGCACCTCCTCCAATGATTCCAAATGTTTGACCTTTAAATTCTTCTGGATTTTCATTACATTTATATTTCCTATCCAAAAGAAAATCAAGTGCTACATGAACATTAGGTAGATTCTCACCTTCAATTTTTAATGTACGTGGCACAAATAATCCAACAGCAATAAAAACTGCTTTAAAACCCTCTTCTTTAATTTCCTTAAGTGTAAAAACAGGACCAAACGTTTTATTTAAAATAATGTTTACTCCCATACTTTTAATAAACTCTACGTCATGGTCCAGTGCTTCATCAGATAGCCTATATTGAGGGACTCCATATTTTACAACTCCTCCTGTTTTATCTCCTTTTTCAAAGATCGTTGGTTTATAACCCATTCTTGCTAAAAAATATGCTGCAGATAATCCTGCTGGGCCCGCTCCAATTATTGCGGCTTTTTCTTTTGTCTGTTCAACGGGTTTAATTTTACTTTGATTTGGATGTTTTGCTTCCCAATCAGACACAAATCTTTTTAATTCTCGAATAGCTATAGGATCATCTAAATATTGACGATTACAATTTAGTGCACATTGTGCAGTACATATCCTCCCACATAAAAAAGGTAAGGGATTTTTTTCTCTTATTAAATCTATAGATTCTTGAAATTTACCTTCAGAAATTAAAGAAATATAACCTTGAACATCAACACCAGCGGGACACCCTATAACACAAGGAGCAGTAGCATTTAAAAAAGGAACACATCCCAAGAAATAACCTATTTCTCCATTATTAGCGATTTTTAGTCCAGTTCCCTCTAAGAATCCCATTTTATTAGTAAAGATTATTTTATCATCAGCCATTAATTTTGGTAGATTAGAATATATCCTTTCATGATGACAATTAGTTAAAGTACTTTGTAATTGGTCATTCTCCGAGACTAATGAACGAAGTTCTTTTATAATATTTGTAAAGTTAACTCCAACTTTATCTTTAGTCATAGGACAATATAGATTGCATTGACCACAAGTTAAGCATGTCCATATATTATTGCTTTCTAATGCCTCATCTAAAGATAAGAAAGTTAAATCATTAATAAGATTTCGAGGGAAAAAAACACCTAAATCAGACATTGGGCAAACTATTGTACATTTATTACAATTATAGCAATAATTAGCTGATTTTTTAACTTGATCTATTAAGGATTCTATAGCTGATTGGTTATTATTATGTTTTTTATTCTCAGTAGTTTCAGTCATTTCCTAAAAATTATAAAGAATTTTATCTGTTTAAATAGAATCTTTTGATATTTTTATATACTTTGATTATTTTTAATTTCTCTCGATTTTAAAAGATATAACTTAAAAATCACATTAAATATGAGGTATAATTAATTTTAAAAATGAATCAATAAATGAATATCAATATGTTATTTAAACTAATAAACAAGCTTTATTAACCATAGTTCTGAATATATTATTAAAGATAATTATTTATTCAGAGTGACAAAAATTGATTCATAATCTTTTTCAAGAATCACCATTAACTCCTGTTCGTATTATAACGGTATATGGTGTCCAAGGTTTTTTAGTCGTTTTTTTTATTTATTTAGTCTATAAAATTCTTAAAAGAGATAAAAAGCGATTAAATTATATTTTCAGTTTTCAATATCTAATACCAGCAATTTCATTATCTATTAATTTCATTTATGCGCCCCTAACTATTGAACTAGCAGTTTTATCTTTAAATTTTATTACTACGATCTTGACAGCTATAAGCACTATATTTAATTTATTATTCATATTAATAATTCTGAAATCAGAAAAAGTAGTGAATACAGTTAAACAAATATTATTTATAGGAATATATGCTGTACTTCTAGTTTGTTCATTATTTTTTTATATTGATCCTGATTTAGGAATTACAATGAATGCTGATACTAAATGGTTACCTGCTTGGGAATGGCCTCTTTTCCTTTATATTATTGGTATATATAGTTTATATGTGGTAATACCAACTTATTACTATACTAGTAAAGTATATCATCGATTTGAAGATAGAGATCTAAAGAAAAAATGGGGTGTCTTTATTATTGGAAATACAGGGCTTTTTGCAGTAATATATCTTATATTTTTATCAAATACATTAAATGATAATACAATTAGAATTGTATTTTCAATAATATCAGGTATTTCGGCAATTTTAGGAGCATATGGAACATATTATGGAGTATTACGTCAATTAGAATAATATATCTCAAATAAATTCCTTATTTATTTGAAATCTCAAATATTTTTTTTATTAATACATTATATAAATTATTATTAAGTGTAAAGAATCTATCAAACTTATTATCTTGTAAAGAGTTAATGATTAAAGATAATCTAAGGTTACTAATTATTATCTAGGGTAAATATGATTTATATGACTGAAGAACTTGTCCGAGTTAGAGGAATAGGTCCTATAGCAGCAGATAGACTTCTTCAATCAGGAGTTAGAAGTATTGAAGAAATTGCTAATTCTAAACCTGAACAACTAGCTTGGATAAAAGGAATAGGTATAATTTCTGCTAATAAAATAATAGAGAATGCAAATGAACTTTTAAAACTGGAGAAAGGAATTGAAAATGTGTTAAATTCAATAAAGAAAAATTTCTTAGAAACATGTCCCAAATGCGGAGGCGGAATGCAGGAACATCTTATTGTTTTAGGCCCAGAAAGAAGATTGAGAGCTAATCAATGTAAACTGTGTAAATTCTATTTACCGATATAAACAACTATCTTAATCATATAATGGAAGTTATTAATGAGAATAGAACACATAGGAATTTTTACAAATAATTAAGAAAGAATAAAAAATTCTTATATCAAATACTTTGGTGCTAAGTCTAGTATAAAATATAGAAATAATAAAACAAAATTTGAATCCTATTTTCTATCATTTAACGATAATTGTCTTCTAGAAATAATGCAAATGCCATCAGTAGTGGGGAATAAGAATAATAATTTGGTTCAACATACTGGATTAATTCATTTTGCTATAGCTATAGGATCAGAAACAAACGTCATTTCTTTAACAAATTAATTGAAAAATGAGGGGTTTGAAGTGATAAGCAAACCGAGAATAACAGGAGATGGATATTTTGAAAGTATTATTTTAGATCTTAATGGTAATAGAGTTGAAATTACGAAATAAAAGGTTAATAATTCTATTATTAAAATTTTAAAATAAAAAAAAGAAGGGAGAAATTATACTATATAAGAAACCCCCCTATTCCACAGCAGTAAATCCAGTTCTGTTTGAAGAGATAATAACATGACTTTCTATTGTTAAAGGATTTTGTGAAGGTTTAAAGATTAACATCATTCTAATTAGTATATCAGGCAAGGGATCTATGAATAACCCCAAATTCTTATCTAAATACTCTTTTGAGATTAATCTAATTATATAATAATTTGCTTTAGGGAGAAAATCCAGCCAAAATTCTTTAAATTCTTCCTTTTAATTGTGATTTAATCCAAGTTGAATTAACTTCACATCCATCCAATTTTCAAGTTGGGTGTACGGAATAGACCATCCTTTAGAAGGATTTTCCAAATAATTAAGTTCAGCTTCATAAAATAAATAATCATATCCTCCATCAATAATTCTGTTTGGATTTACAATAACACTCCAACCATTATTATAATCAGGACCACTTTCTATAATTTTTCCATTGATCGAAAGTGATATATTTATTCGAGTTCGCTCTTGAGGATAAAGATAAATAGCAGGTTTCCAATCAATAAAACCACCTGCAGTTTCATTCTCAGTTTTTAAATTGGATATAATTAAAAAAAAACTAAAAAGGAGGCAAAAAAAATAATAATTGTTATAGAAATGGTTTTTAATAAATTTTTTATCGATATTTTAGATTCACTCATAAAATAAAATAAAAAAAATAATTATATAAACATTTTAGACATCAAGTAAGTCTATATACACATTATTTCTGGAATCAATAGCAAGAATCAACATATAAAATCAAATTTAATTTATTTTACTGATCAAATTTAAAGTTAAAAAAATGATTTAAAGGTCCATGACCTTTACCAATTTTCAGATTTTTCGCAGATAATATAGCATCAGTTAAATAAATTTTTGCATTATGAACTGCTGATTTTACACTTTTACCTTTTGCAATTTCAGCGGCTATTAAAGAAGCATAAGTACATCCTGTTCCATGAGTGTTTTTGGTATCAATCCTCTCAGCACTTATTTGAGATATTTCATTGCCATCATAGAGAATATCGATGGCATCTTTAATGTGAGGAATATGACCTCCCTTTATGAGTACATTTTTTGCTCCCATATTATAAATTAACTTAGCAGCTTTTTCAGTATCAATTAAATTATTTATTTTTTTTTTTGTTATTACTTCTGCTTCATGATGATTTGGAGTTATTATGTAAGCTAAAGGAATCAATTTTGTTTTTAAAGCATTAATTGCTTCTTTTTGTAATAAAAAATCTCCACTTTTAGCTACCATAACTGGATCAATGATTAACTTTTCCATGTTATATTCAATAGTTTTTTCAGAAACAACCTTAATAATTTCATCATTCACTAACATTCCCGTTTTCCAAGCATCTGCACCAATATCATTCATTACAGAATCAATTTGTTTTCCTACAAAATCAGCTCGAATTATAAATATACCATCTACACTAAGAGTATTTTGAGCAGTAAGAGCTGTTATAGCACATGTTCCATAAACTCCTCTTGCTGCAAATGATTTTAGATCTGCTTGAATACCCGCTCCACCTCCAGAATCTGATCCTGCTATTGTTAATACTTTTTTTATTAGAGACACCTCTAAATTACTTTACCATTATTTAAATTACATTACACTATTTTTGTTTTTTTTATAATTTATAAAATGTTTCTATTCTTTTTTGTCTATGTTCTTTTATCATATGTTTTAAAATTTTTGGAGTTTCACATTGAGTATCTCCATAATCAATTTCAATATCTGCAAGTTTCCTTCCCAATTCAATATATTTTTCATTAAGTTCTTTTGTTCGCCCACCTATATCCATTATAGTATAAAGCATAGCTTCTTGAACCCAATTCTCTTCGTTTCTAATTTTATCTTCAATTTCATTTAAAAATAATTTCAAGAATTTTATATCCGAATTTTTATCCTTATAAGCATATTCTGCTAATAAAATGAAAGCAAATCTTTGGTACCAAGTATTTTTTGAATCCTTCCATTTATTAATAAAATATTTGACAAATTCAGTTTTTAAAACCACGTTTGTAACAAGTTTATCTCCTAAATCCCAATAATCTATATCTTTTATTTGGTCGTCAATTTGATC
Source organism: uncultured archaeon (assembly GCA_964525635.1). Classification (GTDB taxonomy): domain Archaea; phylum Asgardarchaeota; class Lokiarchaeia; order Sigyniarchaeales; family SOKP01; genus JAFGOA01. The sequence continues at coordinate 27,358 of CAZGJX010000012.1, read as the reverse complement.
TCTTGTAACTTTTTTTGGATCCTCTATATAAGTTGCAAGGATTTTAGCATCATGGAAACTTGTAGCCCATAAGTCTATAGCAAGTTGATGTCTATCTTTAGAGTTTCTTTTAACTTCAGGGGCATATTTTCTTAATTTTGTCAGTCCAACACCAAGATAAGTTTTTATATCCAAGCCCATTTCAGACCATCTGTTAATAGCTCTTTTATACCCATTGCCTTTAATTTTGTAAGGATATTTTCAACTTCAGACATGTTAAAAATTATTATACCTTCAAATATTAATCTGACTTTTTTAAATAATAATCTACTACTTTTATAGCGAATCTTCCCGAAACTTGAGCAGGTCCACCACCCATTTCAATTCCTATTTTTATAACTTCTATTATTTCTTCCTTAATAGCTCCCACACTTAAGGCTTTTTTAATATGACTTTGGACACAAGGCTCGCACCGAATCACTAAAGATATACCCAAAGCAATTAATTCCTTGTACTTCTTTTATAATGATCCATCAGAAAATGCCTTTTTAGCTAGATCAAGAAACATATTATGAACTTTTGAATTATATTCATTAAATAAAAAAATATATTATTAATTAAATAAAAATACAAAAAAGATAAAGATATATGGATTAGTCTTAAAGGAATTAAAGGGAATGATTAGATAAAACAATATTAAAAATAATTTCAATCAACCTTTAATTTCTCTTCCTTTTTTTAGTCTTTCTATATCCTTAGTTTGAAGCACTCGATGTTGAACTTTTCCAGTAAAACTAATAGGCATCTTTCTTACAAACTCTATATATTCTGGAATTTTCCATTTTGCTATATTTTTTAAACACCATTCTTTTATTTGTTGACTGGTTATATTTTTACCTTCTTTGTATCCTTTTTTAAGTGTAACCCACGCTTTAACAACTTCACCCCTTAATTCATTTGGTATCCCTGCTATAGCAACTTCATCAATTGCCTCATGTTTTCCCATCAATTCTTCAACTTCTTTTGGATAAACTGAATGACCTGAAACTTTTATTAATGATTTCTTACGATCTCGAATTTCACACCATCCATATTCATCCATAAATCCAATATCACCTGTTTGAAGCCATCTTTGACCATTCCAAAATCTTATATTCTCTTCTTTTTCTATTTCTCCCTTGTATCCAAGCATTATTTGAGGTCCAGCAACACAAATCTCTCCCGTATTTTCTATTCCAAAATTACCTCTTTCTTTTGTTCCATCACAAATAGGTCCGGATTCAAAATCATCTGGTTTGAATATGGCCCAATCTGTGCTAGGCAAAGGCAATCCTATTTTACCAATTTTGATGTGCCCCCAAAAAGGCGTTAAAGAGATAACTGGAGATGTTTCTGTTAAACCATAACCAGCTCTTATTGGACAAAATATATCTTCAAAAGGAATTCTAACATAATCATGCAATGGACTAGCCCCTTGAACCACATATTTTAATTTTTTATGAAAATCATATTTCTTTTTAAATTTCTTTTTACCCAAGTGTTCTACAAAATTAATTAAACGTTTAAAAAGCATTTCAACACCTATATATATGATACCTTCAGGTGTATCTAATTTATTAATTGTTTCACATAATAATTCATCTTCAGGAGGTCTCGGAAAGAGAAGCATTTTCATCCCTAGACATAAAGCTCCATTCATAACAGTTGTCATTCCAAAACTATGAAAAAAGGGTAATGATCCGATAGTTATCATTCCAGTTTTTAAATTTACCCATGGTTTCAATTGATATAAATCAGAAATTAAATTAGCATGACTTAACATTGCTAATTTCGGTAATCCTGTAGTTCCACCAGTCATTAAAAGAACTGCAGGATCTTCCCATGGATCTATTTCTGGTTTAATATCTATAATTTCAGTGTTTTCAATTATATTTTTCATTCTATAAACAATATAATCATCTGTTTTATCAGGGATCTTATCTTGAAAATTTGGAATTTTATTTCTAAGAGATTGGAATTTATCGGGAGGAGCTGTTATAAAATCTAATAAATTTGTTGATATTACATGTTTTACTTTTGTTTTTGATAAAATAGTATTTGGTCCAGCAATATATAAGGCATCCATCATAACAAAAACTTTTGCCTCTGAAATATCTAAAGAATGTAATAATTCCATTGGTTTATAAGTAGGATTAATACCTACTACAATCGCTCCTATATACTGAGCCCCCATATATGCAATTACAAAATTAATAGAATTTGGAAGGTCTATAGCAATTACATCTCCTTTTCGAATCCCAAGATTAGATAAGAAACTTCCAAATTTTCTTGCATAATTATATAATGTTCTAAATATAACTTTCTCGATATATGGTCCAAAAACAGCCAAACAAACTACCTTATCCCAAAAATCCTCTTCAGTAGCTTGAGATATGAATGTATTAAACATCGACTCAATTTTAATTCCCTCCACTTGATATAAATGTTTAGGAACTCCTTTTGGCCAATATTTTCCAAACCACACTTTATCCTCAGAGACACAAAAATCTTTTAAACTTGGCATATTCTTTGTTTCTATATTATTTCATATATTTTTTCTATAAAGATAGATCATAACTGATATATTAGTATTTACAGCTACTTTATAATAATTTGATAATAAATAATTTACTAATAACAAATGTAAATATAAAAATCTGAAAAAAAAAGAATTTTAAAGTTTTTAGAGATGAACAAACATACATGGGATTTAAACAAAGATTAAAAGAGAGACTTCAGGAAAGACTATCTAAAGAAGAAACAGATTTACTTCCAAGAAGTTATCAAACTTTAGGTAAAGTAATAATAATAAAATTGCATCCAAACTTAATGAAAAAAAAAGAGATGATTGGTAAGGAATATTTAAAACTACTTCCTTATATAAAATCAGTTTATTTAAATCAGGGAAAAATAGAAGGTCAATTTAGAGAACCAAAAGGTATAAAATTTCTTGCAGGAATTGATAATCCCAATGTGGAACATAAGGAACATGGTATTATATACAAATTTAACATTGAACAGATTATGTTTAGTAAAGGAAATATCCTTGAAAGAAAACATATTGCTAATATCGTTAAGAAAGGAGAAATTATAGTAGATATGTTCGCAGGAATAGGGTATTTTTCACTCTCTATAGCGAAATATTCTCTAGCTGAAAAAATCTATAGTATTGAATTAAATCCTATCTCTTACAATTATTTGGTTCAAAATATTGAGATTAATCATTTGGAGGATAAAATAATACCAATTCATGGGGACTGTAAAGAAGAGGTACTAAAACTGAGAGAAAATGGTCTTAAAGCTGATCGTATAATTATGGGTGTATTTCCCGCTCCAAAAAATTATATTAAAGATGCTTTATCTTTAACAAAACATTCTGGAACAATAATCCATTATGAAGGAGTTGTTGACAAAAATAATTCTTTAGATTTATTCAATGAATTTTCAGAAATAGCTAGTGATTTAGGTTATACTTCTAAATTAAATGATAAAAGATTCATTAAAAGTTATGGTCCTGGTTTATATCATATAGTATATGATATTTACATAAGTGAAATAGGAGTATAAATACTGAATTTTTAAGTTATTCATAAAAATGAGAATTTATATTAGATAATTACTAGATTTTATTATAATTGAGAAAAATAATATATGTAAAATTATATAAAGATGCCAATTAAAGCAGCGATAGTATTAGATTATAGTCACAATAATAAAATAACCTTAGAAGCAACATCTTATTCAGATTTTATTCAATTTTTATTTACTTCAGGTTTTAAAATAGGAAAAATCCAAGCAGGTTTTGATTCATTAGAAAAATTAGAAAAATATAATTTAATTCTTTTATCAAGTCCAAGAAATCAAAAATTTTCAGAAAAAGAAATTGAAGTCTTAGAAAAATATGTAAAAAATGGGGGAAGTTTATTTATTATAAGCTCAACTGGCGGAGATTATAAAAATCGAACCAATCTGAATGAATTAACTCAAAAATTCAAATTTGAGTTTGTCTCAGATGAAATTAACGATTCTATGAATTATGCAAATATACAAAAAAGACCTATTTTTAATAAATTTAAACCACATACAATAACAGAACATATAAACAAAATAGTGTTGTCTAGTGCCTGTTCAATTAAATTAGATGAATTTATTGAAGAAAGTAACGATATTAAACTTGAGGTTTTATTAAAAACTGATTTAAATGCATGGCATAAAGTTTATGATGGGAAAGAATGGATTGAGGAGGATATTCCAAGATTTCCATTAATTGTTGCTGTTGAGTATTTTAAAGGGAGAGTTGTTGGATTTGGAAGTATCTCTCTATTTTCATCATTAAGTAGAGAATATGGATTTTATGCTTTAGATAATGATGTTTTAATTGGTAATATTCTAAGGTGGTTAGTAGAAAAAGATACTTCAGAAAAAAAAGTTCTAACAATTACAATCAATAGAGATCTATATCAATGGGCAGATAAAATTGTAAAGCAAGAAAACTGGGAAAGTATGTCGAATTTAATTAATGTAGGACTCAATAATTTTAAAGGAGAATATAAAAAAATTATGAGTAAATTACAGATTGAAAAACTTGAAAAGAAAAAAGCATATGAAAAATCAAAGGAAAAGGAAGATAGTACAAAAGAAATCCTTGAATTGATCCCTAAGCGAAAAAGGGAGGATCTTTTGGGAATTATTAAGGATCTAGAGGATATAACAGGTGAGAAATATGAATTTTCAATGGATATAGATGGAACTTCTGAAAAAAAGGAGAAGAATAAATAATACAAAATTCCTTTGATTCTTTAATTAAAGAATCATTATTCTAAATATCTCCTTATTTTTGATTGCTTCCCATAAAAATTATAAATAATATTATTCAGTTTTTTTCTAAAAAAGATTTATATTTCACTTTTATACTAGATCGATATATAAATTGATGCCTATTTGCATATCTAAAGGGAATATAAAAATTGTGTTCTATTTTAAAAAAATATATAATTTCCTATAACAGAAATTATTTCCAATGCAATTGAAATTCTGATATAAGAATTAAATATGAAATAGTTTACGTAAGATAAATAAAACAAATATTTAGTAAAAAAAGTGTTTGAATGCTAATATATAAAAAAGTAAATTTCAAAAAGATAATTCTTATCTTAATAATTTTAATTCCAATGTTTCTATGTTCTTTTATAAATACCATAAATTCTGAATCTAAAGCAGATATAAATAATCTTAAATCTAGCAATATAAAAAAATTAAATGCGACAATTATCTCAGATGGATTCAATAAAAATATATGGAATAATGGGACTAGTACAATGTCTGATATTACCATTGATAATAATGGAACTATCCATGTTGTATAGCATGATTATACTCCAGGTGTTTGGGGCGGAGGTGTTTTAGATCCAGAGATAATGTATACCTGTTATAGAGAAGGATATGGTGGGTCTAATGCTACTGTAATCTCAGATGGTTATGATAATTATTATTGGAATAATGGCTCGAGTATACGTCCTTCTATTGCTGTTGATTTACATGGTAAGATACATGTAGTTTGGCAAGATGATACAGATGGGATATGGGCTATAGATGATGAAATCATGTATGTGTCATATACAGAGATTACTGGATGGTCTAATGTTACTATTATATCTGATGATGATATAAACTGGAATACAGGAGGAAGTAATAATCCTAAAATTGCAGTTAGTGATAATGGAACAGTATATATAGTATGATCCAATACTACTAATGGTGTATGGGGTACAGATTCTGAAATCATGTATGTGTCATATACAGAGATTACTGGATGGTCTAATGCTACTATAATATCTAATGACGGTACAAAATGGAATAATGAAGGTAGTACTTATCCTAGTATTGCTGTTGAAGATAATGAAACAATCCATGTAGTATGGAATGATTTTACTCCAGGTGTTTGGGGTGAAGGTATTTTCGATCCAGAAATAATGTATGCATCTTATATAGATGGATTAGGATGGTCTAATGCCACTGTTATTTCTGATGGATATAATGGTTTTTTTTGGAATAATGATAATAGTGTCTATGCAGATATTGCAGTGGATAAGTCTAGTAAAATACATGTAGTTTGGCAAGATAATACAGATGGTATATGGGGTATAGATGATGAAATCATGTATGTTTCATATACAGAAATAACTGGATGGTCTAATGTTATTATTATATTTGATGATAATACGGAATGGAATACAGGCACTAGTTCTAATCCTGCAATCGCTATAGATAATTCTAACAAAATACATATTATTTGGGATGATAATACAGAAGGTATTTGGGGTGTTGATTTTGAAATAATGTATATATCTATAGAACAAAATATATATCATATAAATGATGATTTTTTAATTCTATTTGTTTCCATAACAGTTTTAAGTGCTTCAGGAATCTCTATATTTTTTGGTGCTATTTTTCTAAATAACAAAGGTTTATTGAGAAAAATAAAGAAAATTCCGAGAAAACACATTCCTGATATAATTATGGGAGATGATAGGAATCATAATACACTACTAGAGTTAAGTCAAAAAGAAAATTTAATAGAACATCTTTTAAATCAAAAAGGATTATATTGGACTGCTTTTGATGAGCAATTTATTGAAATAATTGAACATTATCAGTGGGACTATAATGAAAATATCGAGTTTTTAAGAGAATTAGCAACTCTAAAAACAAGAGAAAGAAAAAAGTTCATTAAAGAATTATTAGATAAAATGAGAACTTGAATATAATTAAAATTATAATAGAGATTTGATCTGAATGACAGTAGATTTAGTTGAACAAAGAAAATTAGTGTTGGAGATCATTCAGAGTCATTTAGACAAAAATAAACCATTTAAAATGAAAAAGATACTATCTTTAATTCACGCGAGATTTAAATTAATGGATATTAATATTAACCAAAATGGAATTGAGATTATTTTAAAGACTTTAATAAAAAAGAATTGCATAATAGAGGGTTCAATAATAAGTAGAGATAATTTGTTAAATAATGATAAAAGAAAAATTATTTATGAATATATAAGGGATAATCCAGGAACTTTTTTTAATGATATGAAAAGAAGTTTAGATATATGCACTCAAGTTCTTATATGGCATCTAAAAATGTCAGAAAAATATAAAATTATTAAAAAAAAAATACTGGAAAACCATGTAATATATTATTGCTCAGATATAAGATATTCAAAAGCAGAACAAAGTCATTATTTAAGAAGGAGTATTGATATTATTAATTTTCTTAAAAGTAATAATAAAGGTTGCTCTAAAACAAAATTAGCAGATAACCTGAATATGCATTATAATACTCTTAAAAAATATATTGATAAATTAGAAAAATATTCCTTATTAATAAAGAAACAAAATTCACGTAATTTAAATTATTTCTTAAATTCAGATATGTACGAAAAACTGAAATATGAATTTAATTTATAAGAAAGTTATAATTTCCAATAAAGAAAGAGTTTTAATATCTTTTATTTTGAATAATATTGAATGTTTATATAAATACAAATTAAATTAAACTCAACTCATTCCAAAAATTGATATTGAATAATTCATTCTTATTTTTAAAGTAAAAAATGGTTATGAAATGGAGCAATTTTTATTTGTACTAGGGAGTAATTGGAAACTCTCTCTAGCTGAATTGGATGCATGTTTAAAAAATGAACATTTTAAAGGAAAAATCATAGATTATTCCTCTAACGTTGCCATTGTTGAGTTTCAGGAATTACATAAAGAGGATTATTATGTTGATAAACTTGAAATACTCCAATATAATTTAGGAGGAATACAAAAAATCGCTAAAATTGTTGATTTTATCAATATTCAGACGTTATATAAAGCATTTCCATTAGAAACAATTAAATATAATGAAATTAAAAAAGAAAGACAAAAAATCAATTTAATTCTAAAAACTGGTTTAGATCATATCTTTCATGAAATTAAGAAGAAAAATATCTTCTTTGCAGTATCTATTTATCCAAATTTATATGATGATTTATATTATAAAGATGTTATCATTAAACATTTCCTTCCTTTTCTCAATAAAAAAATTGTCACAATTTTAAAGGAAAAGGGTGCAGGCAAAGCACTTTATTTTAAATATCCTCAAAAAATGATTGATTCAGGAAATTTAAATCCTATATTTCCTCATCATGTAATTAAATATCAGTTGCTTAAAACTAATAGAGGAGAAATTATTTTAGGAATCACTGAAGAAGGTGTGTATATAGCAAGAACTTATACAACAGATAATCCAAATTTTAAAAAGAAAATTGATGAAGAAAGACCAAACAAAGAATTTAAAAGTGCAATTTCACCAAAATTAGCAATTATAATGTTAAATTTTCTTAATCTTTTTGAGAATAGAAATAATAAAAGAATTCTTGATCCATTTGTTGGAAATGGAACAATAGCATTATTTAGTATTATGGAAGATTTTCAAATCTATGGATCTGATATAGATAAAAAAAAAATAAATAATACTATAAAAAATATCCAGTGGCTTCAAAATGAATTAAATTTATCTCCAATTAAAAATCTTCACCAACGTTTTAAAACAGTGGATATAAAAAATCTTTCAACTGAATTTAAAGAAAATTATTTTGATGGGATTGTTACAGAACCAGAATTAGGTCCTTTTTATAGAGAAAAACCTTATTATACAGAAGGGATTGAATTAATTGAAACAACACTTCAACCATTATATGAAACTATTTTCAAAGAATCTTATAAGGTATTAAAAACTAATTCTAGGATAAGTATTATAGCTCCAAGTATCAATATCCTTGATGATTCACAGGATATGCGTCTTAATATTGAAGAAATAGCAATAAAGAATAATTTTAAACCTATACCATTGCTTTCATCTAAAAGAATAATAAATAAATCAAACCAAATTCTTCAAATCAAAAAAAATAAGGTTTTTTCGATAATGGATACTAAAAGGAACCAGATTGTGAAAAGAAAAATCTATGTGTTTGAAAAAAAATAAACCTTGAGAAATTATGGACTATGAAGCTTTAATAGATAAAATTGAAGAATCTTTGGAGGGAAACACTCCATTAGATGAATTATCCAAGATTGAATATAATCCTTTTAAAATATTGATCTCTACAATTTTATCCGCAAGAACTCGAGATGAAAATACCAGAAAAGTTACAAAACGTTTATTCAATAAATATAATAAACCAAATCAGATCGCAAATGTAGGTATTGATGAATTAGAAAACCTTGTTTATGAGACAGGATTTTACAAAGTTAAAGCTGCAAGAATTAAGGAAGTCTCTAAAATTATTCAAGACGAATATGATGGGATTGTTCCTTCTGAATTTGATAAATTAATGAAGCTTCCTGGCGTTGGAAGAAAGACTGCCAATTGTGTTTTAGCTTATGCTTTTAAAACTCCTGCTATTGCATGTGATACTCATGTTCATAGAATCAGTAATAGAATAGGATTAGTAAAAACTAAATATCCCGAAGAAACTGAAGAAGAATTAAAAAAGATTATACCAAAAAAAATTTGGATAAGAATTAATAGTGTTTTAGTAAAGTTTGGACAACAAATTTGTTTACCTAATAGACCTAAGCATGATATATGTCCAATTGAAGATATTTGTAAAAAAGATTTTTCTATGGAAAATTCCAGAAAAAAGAAATAGATAAGACTCTTATCAATGTTTTATAATTCTTACATTATTTAATTTAAAGAGATACGCAAGTGATATTCCTCCTAATAATCCAAATATATGTGCCCAATAATTTACACCAGGTTGAAGGGAAGAGAGTAAGAAATATGCTACGTAAATTAAGGCAAATATCAATAAGGATGGATCCTCAGCAATTAGCATGATCACACAAGCACCTATTAATCCAAATATCGCCCCAGACGCACCTAAGCTATAACTATCTACTGGAAGTAGAATTAATGTAAAGAGATTGCCTAATACTCCTGAAAATATGTACAATACAATATATTTTACTTTTGAAAAACCTTTATTTGTTTCAATTGTAGTTCCAAAGATTAATAAAGCAAACATATTTGAAAATAAATGCATAGGATTTGCATGGAAAAATATTGCTGCAAATAAGCGCCAATACTCAAAATTATATAAAACTCTTCTATTATTTAAAATAAAGTACAATATATATTTTTCTCCTGTTTCATTAGCAAATGCGATATAACAAACAACATTGAAAAGAAGTAATCCAATTGTGAGTCTTGCTCTCTTAAAATCTTCAATATCTATCAAAAACATAGTATTATAAGCATTTTATATTATTTTATTTTTAAATAAAAGATATAAAGTTAATTTAAAATTCCCTTTATGCGATTTAAATTTTATTCCTATACTTTTTAAAAAAGAAAAAAGAAACATACAATCTGTTGTTATTTAAATAAATATAAAATCATCATTGATTATTATTTAAACAAAAAAATTTTAATAAGTATTTTTATCATTATCTTGTAAATAGAGGAATTATAATCATTATGAAAAATAATCAAAATTATTCTCAAAAAAAGAAAAATTTGTTGGAAGTACTTACATCTAACAATTTATTGAAGGATAAAAGATTATATAAAGCCTTCATGGAAGTACCTCTTGAAGAATTTATCCCAGAAATGTATAGAGATTCATTTAAAATATATGAAGATATACCAAATCTTTTTTATTATCAAAATCCAAATAATTATCGAACCATTTCAGCACCTCATATGATTACAATTATGTTGCAAGGTCTTTCGTTAGAAAATAATGATGATTTACTAATATTAGGAGCTAAATCAGGTTATATTGCAGCTTTAGCTCATAAATTAGCACTAAACGGAGAAATTATTATTTTAGAAGCTAATTCTGAAATTGCTAAACTTACGGAAGAAAATTTAATAAAACTTAATTTAAATGATAATATAACGGTTATTGTTAAAAATCCATTAGAAGGTATGCCGAAATTAAGCCCATGGCAGAAAATATTAGTTACGGGAGCTATTAAGCAAAGTAGTATATTTCCTCTTTTAAGACAGTTAGATCCCCATGAAGGTGTACTATATGCACCAATAGGAGAAGAAATAATCCAAACTTATACACAGATCTTACGTTTAAATAGTAATTTTTTTGGAAAAAAGCAACTCCAAGTTAGGTTCACTCAATTAATGACACAGGTGGAATTGGATGAAATAGAGTTGATCACAAATTTAGAGGAATATAAAGAAGTAGATATAGAAATCAATCCAAAAAAAGTAGACAATGCCTTGGATAAAATAAATATAAAATATGAAACTAATATTTTTGATGAAATTAATATTGATGAAGATTATGGATTATTTGATTTAAAACAACGAGATAATGCTATTAAATCACTTAATAAATTTAAATTGATAATAAATGAAGTAAAAATTGAGGAAAATATAGATCTACTCTTTAAGTGCATTAAAAATATGGAAATAGAGCTTAAAAATCTTGAAGGTTTTAAAAAAGAATTAGGAATCAAGACAAAAAAGATTCAAAATATATTAGATCAAATAAATGATCTAAATATAGCTAGAAGACACATAGAGAAAAACTCGAAGATCGATTCAGAAATAATTGATAGAAAAGTTGATGTGATTAATAAACAAATAGAGGAATTAGATAATTTAGAAAACCTTATAATTTTAGAAATTAAAAGATTACAAAATCTATAACAAATATATTATATTAAAATATAATTTATAACTTAGAATTTTAATCCAAATTTTCAGGATTATTAATTTTTTAATAAAAGGAAACAAAAATTTTATAATTTTTTTACCATTTTACAGATTATTGTTATTTTAATTCATATATGATGTAAAATAAATGCCAGAACTAATACCTTTTCGAAATTTCCATTATAGAGAAGGAAAAAATGATCCTGAAAGATTGGAAAAATTGGTAGCTCCACCCTATGATGTAATATCCAAGGAAGAAAAGCTTGAATTAAAGAATAGAGATCCAAATAATATTTGTAATATTATTCTACCAGATTCTTATGAGGAAGCAGGTAGACAATTGAATGATATGATTACAAAGGAGATATTGGTATGTGGAGAAAATAGATGCTTATGTATATATGGTATAGATTATACTAAACCAGATACAGGAGAAAAAATAAGCAGGTATGGATTTGTAGGATTACTTAGACTTGTAGAAATATTCCCAGCTAATGATGGAGTTATTCCTCATGAAGCTACTTTTAGGAAATATACAACAGATAGATTAAATTTAATTCAAAAAACAGATGGTAATTTTTCTCCCATTTTTACAATATATAATGGTAATGGCTCAGCTGATAAAATCATTCAAAAATATATTATAAAGGATCCTTATATTAAAACTGGGGATAGAGATGGGTTTATACATAAGGTATGGGAAGTTTCAAATGAAGAAGATATAAAAAAAATTCAGGAAATCGTTAAAAATAATTCTATAATAATTGCAGATGGGCATCATCGATATGTTACCTGCCTTCGACATAGTAAACATGGAGGATGTAAATATATTATGGCACTATTTATTGATTTTAATGACCCCGGTTTGATTATTTATACTAGTCATCGACAAGTCCATACAATTTCAGTGAATAATGCAGAAGAATTAACTGAAAAATTAGAACCTTATTTTAATATCTCGATAAAAGATACATATGAAGAGATAAAAGATTTAATGGATAATAAAAAACATGTTTTTGGTCTTTATTTTCAAAATAAATATTATTTTTTAAAGTATAATGAAAATTTCCCACCAGAAACAATCATAGAAGGCAATCAATCAAAAGAATGGAAAAATTTAGATATTCCAATCCTTCATCAAATTCTACTCAATAAATGTTTAGACCTTTCTAAAGATAATATCAGCTTTATCAAAGATGTTAATAAAGGGATATTAAATGTTGATAAAAAGAATATAAAAGCACTTTTCATTGTAAATCCCACGACATTAGAAGAAGTTCATAAAATTACTCATATAGGAGAGATTATGCCTCAAAAATCAACTTATTTTTATCCAAAACCACTATCGGGATTAATTATTCATAAACATACAGATAAGATTGAATAGTTTTTTATTTTATTTTATAATTATTTATGTATTATCGTATTTTTATTAAACTGTGATTTGTTTGATAATATAATAATAAATTTAAAAAAAAAGGGAAAAACCAAAAATTCTCTCTTCAAGATATAACAAAATTTTCCCACGTCCAAAATATAGACTAAAAAGGAAAGAAATAAACATAAGAATTACAGCATAGAATATAATGATAATAAATATATCTTTTCTTTTATCTATGGGTTTTTTTTTTAAGAAAATTCTTAGTGGTACTCTTGATAAGATGTTAGTTTTTTTAAGAAGAGGAATCATAAATGGAGTCTTTTCTTGATACTCCTCAAATTCCTTTCCATAGAGATTTTTCATCTTCAAGCTCTCTAAGAGAGCAACTGTTATGATAAATAATGCTGATAAAAACCAAATAAAGGATAATGGTATGAAATATCAATAGAAATCATCAAAATAAAATCCTCCCATAACATTAAATTCAAAATAACCACGGATAAATAAACCATAACTAAAAATTAAGAATCCTAGATATTGTGGATGTTGTGTATATTCATAAATAGAAAAATTAAGAAATACTTGTTTTTTATAATGTGCTTGAAACCATACAATAACACCATAACAAAATATAAAAAGACCTATCCATATGATTCCGTTCCATATTATCATCTGGGTAAATTCAGTATTTGGCCCAAAAGAGGTTATATAAATAAGAAGATAAGCAGGAAGAAGAATTACAGAGCCTAAATCTAAGTTTACAGCAATGTCAGGGTATTCTGGAAATCCCACTTTCATATCAAGAAATAAATCCATTAAAGGAAGCCATATAATCTGAATTATGCTTAAACCAAAAAATATAACTGCCATGTAAGCCATATAACTAGCGATTGTTGGAAGAAAAAACAGATAAGTACCTAATTTTGAAAGTTTCCCTTTTTTTAGCAAAAAACCTAATATTATAAGACCTATGACTATAAAAAAACAAATATATCCAATAACTCGATAAATTAATCCTGTTTCTGTGTATAAATCTCCTATATCAATTCCATACAAATTCCTCATTTCCCAATTAATTAGAATAGGAATATCAAAAATTATGAAAATGACAAATAAAACAAGAATTACCTTAAGAAAAAAATTAAGTCTGTGAGTACTAATATCTTTATCCAATTTTTGCAATCTTAATTTAAAATCATATTACTTATTAAATGATTAAAAATGTGTTAAGCAATTATATAATTGTTTTTAAAAAGATGTTTAAAATGTCATAAAAAAAGAAATAGAAAATTAGGTTAAAAAAAATTTTATTTATGCATCATATTTTTGTTGATAATCTTTAACTTTTGAAATTATTTCATCCCTGAGATTCCCCACAATCATTTTATCTCCCTTAGTTTTTAAATCTCTTGAGAATTGCATTAATTGATGTAGGACAGGTCCTGGGGGAATGTCATCTCTCATTTCCTCTAATAAATCCCCAAGATCATTACAATTCGTACCTTCATCTATTTTTTTAGTTATCCTTAGGAAGATATCATATAATTGTCCCTTCTTTTGTAATCCTAATTCTGAAACAGAAGTATCAAGTGGAGTAGGACCAGATTCAACTGTACTATATTCTTTATTGGACGATCCTCCCCTTCCCTTAACTTGGACTTTTGGTTCTGTTCTAGGATAATCACCTGTTCCAGCACAAGTATATTGAACGCTAATAGTTTCTTGTCCAGATAATTCAATTATTTGTATATTTAATAATTTTTGAGTACCTTCCTCAACAACTTCATATTTAAGTTCTTTGGGATTAAAATCAACTAATTGGAATCCTTCTGGAATTTGGTCTATTACTTCCAGATTTTCCAATTCAACATCACCTTTATTTTGAATTCTAACAGTGATATCAAATTCTCCTTCATTTATTCCAGGTTTAATACTTTTTAATGTTTTTAATTTTCTTTTAACATATTTTATCTTTATTTCTGGTTCTACTTCAGGAGATTTGACAAAATCTTCACCAATTACAATACAGTTAACTCTTATTTCAACAGGAGTTTTATATTGAGTTTCTGGTTTTGGATTCTTTGCTAAAAGAGGATAACTCATTTTTAATTCAGCAGTAGGTTTATAATCTTTTGAAAGATTATGTAATTCAACACTAATATTATGTTTTGAATCTGGACTTACATCATCGGGTGAAATTATAAATTTTTTAACAAATTCTTCTCTACTATGAATCTCAATAGGACCCTCAGTACTATTTAAAAGTAATTTAACATCTTTAATAGTTGGGGGTATAAAATCTTCAGGAATGTCATCATTTATCGTTAATGTGTCTATATCTGCTGTACCCTTATTAATAATTGTATTTTCTATTGTCATATTTGTATTTGCATACGCATCAACTTCTGGTGGAAGAATCGCCTTTTCAATTTCAGCACTTAATACAGGATATATTGTCGATTCTTTGGTTATTTCCCCAATTACTCGTGTGATTACTTTGTATAAAGTAGTAAAAACCACACCTGAATCTAATTGTGGGACATTTTCTGACTCTAATTGAAAATCATGACTCCATGCTTCATCTGGATTTAATGTTCTCTCTGGTGATTCTGATACAATAATTTCATCACCAGTAGTTATTTTATGAGATACATTTACTTTTTCTAGTTTAACTTGAAATTCAGATTCATTTATGAATTCTACATTACACTCCCACGTTCCTGGGCTGGAGCCCTCGTCTGTAGTGACTCCACTTAGAGAATCAGTCAAGCCTCTAATCTTAGGATCGATTAAAGTTAATTTATGACTATTTGCTAAATAAGTTACTTTAGTTGTTCCAAGTGCTTGTTTTTCACTCTCATTAATAAGAGCATCACATATCACTTCAAGTGTAGCTGTTTGTTTTTCTTCTATAGAATCTATATTCCAATGTAACATTTTTTTACCATCTTCATCTCCTATCTCTGCTTTTCCTAAGTTGGGAGCATTAATTTGTATATTTTTTAGAAAAAGTGGGAGTTCTCTAGAATAACTAACATCAGAAATTGAAAGATCTAAAGTGTTAACTAGGTTAATTGTTAATTTACATGAATTTGATCGATTATATAACAAAACATTATTAACTATATTGGGTATAGCCCTATCAGAATCAAAAATTTCTTCTAGTTTAAGAATAGAATCACTAAGATTTTGTATATTATATTCTTTTTCAAATACTTGACCTGGATTTAGCATTCCGACCGTAATATCTTTATCTATCCCTGTGTTCACAATTTCCTTTAAATCCATTTCTAGATTCCATAGACGACTTGAACCAGAAGGATTTTTTACCACTACTTTTCCAGAACCTTTAATTTCTTTAATATTTTGAGGTCCATCCAGAAGTATATTTTCTTTATCCGTGATATCTATTACTATAAGATTTGTCATTTTTGTTTGAACCCGTTTCTTTTTATTAAAATTCTTGATTTCAATAAATTTTGATTAATAAAAAAATAAAGTTTACAAATATAAATTTTAGTACCCTTATTGCTAGAATCATTACTTTCTTGAAAAAATCTAAGGAAATGATTTAGTAAAAATTAAAAAATAATATTATAACAAAATAGAAAAAAAATAATGTATAAATCTTGTTAATAATGATAAAACATGGATTTTCTATTTTATTCTGTAAATTTAATGATAATACAAACTAAAGTATCTATAGCAACAAGAACTTGCGTAGCAATACACCCTATAATTAAGAACCGTAGGTTATTAAGCATGACCCTCACTGGAGGAGTAGCAGATAAGAAATTAAGAAACACAAACCAAAATCCACCAATAATTGCCGAAATTACTGATGTAGCTAAAGTTATAAAACCTGCAACATATACAAAACTTTCACTTGTATCAAGAGAATTCATAGCTTTCGCGCTTAAAATAATTGCAACAATAGGAAGTAATATAGAAGTAGCAAGTGTCCCTTTAATACCTGCAATGGCTCCGGGAGGTATATCTCCTTCTATATCTGGATGGGCAAGTATTTTCATTATAGAGAATGCTATAGTAATGCCCAAAATTACAGTGATTATACAAAATTAAATGTTTAATAAAAAGAATACTTTTTCCAATTTTGTTTTTTCTATTTCTTACACCTTTCTAATTCATATTTAAATAAATAAGTATAATTTTTTTTTAACATATAAACATTTTTTTTTAGTTCAAATTAATTTTTCAAAAATTAATATTGAAAAAATTGTAAATATTAGATATATCAGCAGAAGAATAAATAATTTAATTAAAAAAAGAAATAAATTGAACAATATTGGTCGAGAGAGAATCATTATTTCAATTATTGCTTTTTTTTTTATATTTATTGAAATCACAATAATATGATAATAAAATTTATATAACAATACTCTAACTAATTGTTTAATAGCACAACGATAATAAGCACCTCTTAAAGGATATAAAAATAAATGAAAAATATATACTTTTGGACTTTAATTAAAGAATTCAATGAATTAATGAGAACTTCAATAGAAGGGCCCAATTGTATAGATCCAAATATTTGTAAGGGAGATTGTTGTTCTATACAAATTGACGTACCTAAAGTATTAGCAGAAGAATATATTAAAAGAAAAATCGCAAAAAAAGAGGATTTCATAAGATCAGATATTTTTAGCTTTAAACTAAGATTTAATGAAGATACCGGCAAATGTTTTTTTTTTGATAAAAAAATTAATGGTTGTAAGGTTCATAAAACAGGAATTAAACCACCACAATGCTGGATCTACCCAACAGGATTCTCAAAATCTAATAATAATTTGATTAAATGTAAGAAAACAGGTGGTTGGAAAATAATTTCTCCTAATAAAACAGCTCAAGCTGAAAAAATTCTTGAAAAATATAATTTTTTATGTGAAATAGAAGCAAGAAAGGAATTAAAATTAATTAATGACAGAATCAGAAATTCGAGTAGGATAGAATTGAATGATAATAAATTGAGTTGTCAAATTAAGAAATATGGTCCATCACAATTAGCTGGTTTTCGAGATACTTGGAATTGTTTAACACCCTTACTTGCTGAAGGTATTTCATTACAAATTAAAAAATTCTGTCTAAAATATAATAAAAAATGCATTCTTATTCAAGATAATTTTCTGGAATGTAAAAAAATATGTGATATTATAGCTCAGAAACTAATTGAATTCTTAGAAAAAAAACTATTCAATTTTGTAAAAGAATATGGGGTAGATACAGATGGAAATTATCCATTTTATTTATTGTTTAAAAATCAAATTTTCAAATAGGTTGATTCTATATTATAAAGAATTTTGTCGAATGAAAAAGAAAGGGGAATTGATTCATAAATGGTTTTTAAATTTAAATATTGTGTGCATAATACAAATTCTTAAGAAATATATAGATGTATATGAAGATAGTATTTATATAATACAGAAAAAATAAAAATTAAATTAAATAAACAACGAAATGTCAAATGGCTCTTTCCGACAAAAATTTATATGAATTAGCGAAATTATTATTTTCCAGAAGATATAGGTTTATTGGAAAACCTGAGAGTTTAAAAGGAAAGTCAGGTAAGAAATGGTCTTTTGACGCAATAGTTCAAAACGATGATTTAGAAAGTTTTGGTCTATTTATCAGAGATTGGCAAAGAGAGATTTCAATTACCCAATTAAGACAATTACACAAAGCATGTACTGATGTCCCAGAAATACAAGGAGGAATAATGATCTGTAATGTAGTTACTGATTTCTCTAAGGATTATAGTAAACAATTTGGTATTCAATTATTAAGCAAAGGGCATTTAATCTCAAAAATAAGAAATGATAATTTCCAATATTCAAACAACATAGAGAAAATTTAAAATCTAAAAGATTGGGATTTTAAATAATAAGAGAGTAAAAAGCAATATACTACCAATTATTAAAGAATTGAGATAATTATCCTGTAATTTTATTTTACTTGTAATAAAATCTATAACAAAGAAAGTGAGCGAGAGTATAATAGCTATAAAAATTGTAACTTCTATTGGCCAATTTGATAAACCTAGCGAATTAGAAAAATAAGCTCCAAATAAACTACAAATGAATGTAAAAATTATACCTCCAATATAGCCTTCAAGGGTTTTTTTTGTTCCTTTTGGAAAAAAATGATTCTTTTTTGAAAAATGAACACCTATAATTGAAGCAAAAGCATCTGCTACGGCAGAAATCAGAACAATTATGAAAAAAATTGAAAAATTAAAAAAAATAAATGGTCCAAATCCAAAAACCATTACAGAAGTACTTGTAAATGTATCTAATTCCTCATCTGTCATAGCTACTTTAAATAATTCTCCTGCTTTAGGAGGCATATAACTAAAATCGAGCAAACGAACAACATCTCCAATTATGAATGTGAAGGCAAAATCAGCTCCTAATATAACTATAGAAAATAAGGCATAATTTATCCAAGATTCTCCAATAATTCGTGAAAATAAATAAAATAAAAATGTTATTAATCCTACCACTCCAAAAGGTAATAAATGATAACATTTCCTTTTAATATTATTTTTTTTTGAATAATCTCTTAGAAATTCTTGTTTAAATAACGTGTAATTATTTTTTGTATTTAATAACTCTGGATTCCTGATTGTTCTTATTTTTGCTGAAATCGCCCATAAAAAGATAAGGAGACTTTCTCCAACAATTAGAATGTTTCCAAGAAATATAAAATCTTCTACTGCTGTTGAAAATATAAAACCAGAATATCCATTTCCAAAAAGAAAAATCAAAAAAGGATAATAAAATGCAAATGCTAAAGTCAGAATACAATATGCTAATTCATTTATCTTTTTATATATCTCTTTATTATTTTCATTCCAAGTTTTTTTTATATGAATTATCATAAATGTAACTATAAAAAAATCTAACATTGAAACAAGTAAATATAAAACAATTATTCACCAAACTTTTTTTTATATTCTTTATCAATATAGATTCTTTATTATAGATTATTATTTATTAAATTCTTTTGATTTTTATTGTTTAATCTTATCAAATAAATTTTAAGTATATATTGAAAAAATTATTAATAGGTTGTCTTAAATTTTTAAATAAGAAAAACCATTATATCTTAATCAATAATATTAATAACAATAAAAAAGAAATAAACTGATGCCACCTCTAGAATTAATAGATCTATTAAATGGTATTTTTAGTACTATTTTCGTTATTATTTTAATCGTAACTGGGATGATAATTGCTTCAAAATATTTTAAATATAAACAGAAAACATTTCTATATATCGGTTTTACATGGTTAGGATTAACTTCTCTCTGGATGGCAAAATCGATATCAGTAATATATACGCTCACAACAAATAATGATTTGAATAAATTTTGGTTCATGTTTATAGGAAACTTTCTCCTACCATTTACAGCCATTATTTGGCTACTTGCATTTACCGAACTAGCTTATAAACAATATAGGAAACCTATTCTAATCATTTATGGTATTTTCAGTTTGTTAATAGAAATATCTTTCTTATATTTTCTATATTTTGATCCAATTCACCTTGGAACTTTCTACGCTCCTATTGATGCTGATTATAATCCAATTATAACAACTTACCATGCTTCACTTGTAGCTTTAATTTTAATTTGTGGTTTAATAATTGGGAAAATATCTTTAAAATCAGAAAAGGAAGAGATTAAGTTAAAAGGAAAATTGATTATTATTTCAACATGTTTTATTGTTTTAGGTGCAGCTATTGAGATTATCAGTCATATAAGTATAACAATAATGATTATAGGTAAAATATTGTTAATGATCGGTGCGATATTATATTATAACGGCTGGTTATTGCCAGATTGGAGTAAAAAGCTTTTCTTACAGAAAAATAATTAATCTAATCAGTCTTTTTTTTTCCTATTATTTTATTATAGAAATTGTCATAAAAATAGAGATTATTATAGTCTGATAAAATTACCAGACTTCCACTAATCTAAATTAAAACAATAGATATTATGTTGTAAAATCCTCTTGATTAATATATTATAATAATATTACTTTTTTAAATAATATACTAAAAATATATAATAGATTAACGTTACCAAAGAAATTATGGAATTATCAGATATTTTAAATGGTTTTTTTTGCTTGATTTTTGTTATAGTATCAATTACATTAGGCTTAATAATAGCATCAAAATATTTTAAGTATAAACAAAAAACTTTTTTATATTTTGGTTTTACTTGGATAGGATTAGCATCTCTCTGGATGGCAAAATCAATCTCAGTTATTTATACACTTATAACATTAAATGATTTTGATACAGCAGTGTTCATGTTCATAGGAAATGTTTTCTTGCCAATTAGTTCCTTTGCTTGGCTCGTTGTATTTACTGAGCTAGCTTTTAAAAAAAATAAAAAAATCGTATTACTTTGTTTCGGAATTTATAGTTTGCTAATGGAAGCTTTTATTTTATATTTTATTATTACGGACCCAAACCAAATTGGAACTTTTATTCCACCTATTGATGTAAATAATAGTTTGATGTTCTCAATATATTATGGATCTTTAGTAGTTATTATTTTAATCACAGGAATAATATTTGGTATAAAATCTTTAAAATCAGAATATTCTGAGATTAAGTTAAAGGGAAAATTAATTATTGTAGGTGCAAGTTTATTCTTTCTAGGAGGAGTCTTTGAGATTATTAGTACCATACATATTGTAATAATGATCATTGGAAAAATCTTCTTAGTTATGTGTGCAATATTCTACTATGCGGGGTGGTTACTACCCGAATGGGCGAAAAGGCTTCTTCTTAAAGAGAAATAGCTAAGGAATTAAATCATTTTCTTACTTTTTTTTTTGACTATTTATACCATATCAGAATATACAAAATCCATGATACATATTTTATAATTAATTAAAAATAAAAAGGAAAATATAGGTATTTTTAAAGATATTTCAGTTTAAGGTTGTCCTTCAGAACATCCAGGAATAGATACACCTGCTGTTGCCATATTTATACCATATGCTATAACTAAAAGTAATGCTAATGAAACAATTATTTTTTTATTCATATCACATACACCCTATAATTTTATTCCTTAATCTTTAGATACGTATTTAAAATCAACTAAAAAAGAATAGAATTTCAAAAATGAATCTCACATAGAATAATTTAGATTAAATTTAGAGTTTTCAGAATACTTTAAAATGGATATTAGAAAAAAAAAATATTGAATAAGCACTTGTAGAAAAGTATCAATGTATTTCAGTAATTAGATACTCCTTTATTTTGGTGGTGATAAAACAATTTCAATTGAACTTACATTATTTGAGGCACTATTTTCTCCTTCTAATATTTCGGTGCTTAGTCGAATGTCTTTATATTCTGTTCCTTTGAGAAATCTATTTCTCAAAATCTCACATACATCAACAGCATGAGAGATAGCTCTTCCTCTAGCTTTTACGGTACATTCTTCACCTTTATTTAAGATCATCATAGTAGCCATAACATAATTCATTGTTGGTCTTCGACCAACAAATACAGCATTTTCATCTTTATTAGCCATTATTTTTTACCTCGGTCTAAGTTATTTTGTTTTTTTGTTTTATTGTATTATGATTTACAGTGTTTCGTAATTAAAATAAATAAAATTACGATAATAATACTTTATCAATAAAAAAAATATAAAGTTAAGTTTAGAAATTTAAAAAATTTTTTAAATTTTATTAAAAAATTCAAAAACAAATTTTATAAAAATAGGTGTTAAAAATCTATTTTTTAATACCTTCTGAATTATCTTTTTTAGTTTGATCTTCAGGAACATTATTCTTCTCTATAAACAATTTCTTATCCTTTTCCTCATCTTCTTCTTTTTCCTTTATGACGTCCCAGATAATACTTATTATAAGGAATAATAATAATCCAACTACAACATAAACCAGCCAATTAGCTTCATAAAACCATAATTTTATCCAACCTATTTTAGGTATAACTCCACAGACAACTCCAATAATATGATCTTCGGGCATCCACCATCCATCAGGCCCAACATTATTATCTCCTTTTGTATAAAACTCCCATTGATCTGTATATCTTTTATCAATAACTCGATGTATGACAGGTTCAGCCACATAGTAACCCCAAATTCCATGTGTATTAAAAACAATAATGTCGCCATTTTTATCATCTATAGTACCATTTTTAATATCTGCTGGATTTTTACCTTGGAGAAAGACTAAATCTCCTTTATAAAGAGCAGGTTCCATAGATCCTGAAGATACAACAGTTATTGGCATGTGAGTACCTAATGATAATTGTAGTATTCCCCATAATATAAATGGTGAAGCTATTGCTATGCAAATAAAGATTACTGTGATGATTATTTTTGTTCTTTTTGATTTAGGTTTTTTAGGCCTTCTACCTTCTCTGTTAAATAATCTAATTTTCATAGTGATACAGTTTTATTAAATACACATTCTAAAGTATTTAATTGAAAATAAGGATTTCTATAAAAAATAATAAAATACATCGAATGTTTCTCTACAGGTTATTTAACTTAGCTTTATCTTTTGCTAAAGTTATAATATATATTAATATAGGACATATTATCAATATTACAAGAAATGAAATTTGAAAATATAGATTATAATCAATAAATATATTATCTAAATTCCAAGGATAATTACCTTGATATTCAAAATTGGATTCGTTAAGAAATTTATTATAGATAAATTGTTCAACAGTTCTACCAGTAATTTGAAGGCTGTAATTTGATATATTGGAAAGATTATCTTCAGTTGTATGATGATAAGGCCAACTGGGGTTATTCCAGAAATTAATTATTAAATCCGCAGAAGGGATTCCATATTCTACGAAATACACATGATCATCTTTAATGGAATTAGATTCTGGTGATTCTGGAAACGCATTAGTATAACCTAATTGTCTTCCAACTTTAAAAATCTCATCTAAAAGTAAACTTGTTGAATGTGTTTCTTTTATGAATTTTAGATTAACTCCACCAACCATATCTAAAAGCACCATACATTCAAATCTTTCCTCACTAGTATCGTAATAGTCCTCAATATTATTTACAAATCGTTCTGATCCTTCACACCACTCCCAATCAGGAATTCCAAAATCTAAATCACGCCCTTGATCTTCAGCATCAAAAAATAGAAACCAGATCTGACATGATAAATTATCCCTCTTATTATACAACACTCTAGCGAGTTCAAGTAATACAGCACAACCACTGGCTCCATCATTCGCACCAGGTACAGGTGCACTCGTATTAACCGGATCTTTTGTGGCTCTTTTCCTGGAATCAAAATGAGCACCTAAGATTACAATATTTTCTTTTTCTTCATTCATTTTAAATAAAAGATTAGAACAATTTATACCTAAAACAGTAAAATTATGAAAAGAATAAGTAAAACTGGAATTAATTTCTTTAAATTTTGAAATAAAGAAACTAAGGCATTGTTTATGTTGATCAGTTCCAGGAATCCGAAGCCCAATATCATTAGTTTGATTTTTTACATATATAAAAGCATTCTCTTCATTAAATTCCAATTCAATATTAACATTTTTAACTATTGTATTGTGTGTAAAAATTGTATTAAATAAAATAATTAAAGTCATTCCAGTTGTAATTAATATCGTTAAAATAACATAACTATATATCTTTTTTATAGAAATCCACCAAAATAATATTATTAATAAAACTTATGTTAATTATAAAGAATAAATAAAAGAAAATGACATGATAGATTTAAATGGGTTCAAATCCTAAGTCTATTCTGCTTTCTTCTTTCATTTGTGTTTCTAAGAATTTTACCTTGACAGGTGTACCAATTTTTATTGAATCTGGTTTACTCTCATCCACTCCTACTAACTGAGCACTTATCATTGGACCCTCTTTTAATTTAATAACTGAAAAGCAGTAAGGCTTATTCCTATTATATCCTTTTTCTACAAAAAAAGGTGTCCCAACAGTTATGCTAGTAAATGCTGCCAATTCACCTTCACCAGACATTTCAATCCATTCCATATTTGTTGAATTACACTTCGTACATAATTTTCGTGATGGAACGTATATCTCTCCACATTCTTTACACTTAGAGCCCATTAACTTCTTATTTTGGATATTCTCTATATAACTTTCAATTGTAAAAGGTTTTTCATTTTCAGACATTTTCATATCGAAATTAAATTTATTAGTATTGTATTTAAAAATAGATCATTTCTAAAAATTATTATCTTTTTGGGATATTGATAATCAATAATAAATTCATAAAATAATAATAATAATAATAATAATAAAAGAGAATTTAAGACTAGCTATTTATCAATTATAATTTCGGATTTCTTTATAAATAAGTAATTTGTTATAAATTGTTTCTATAAAGAATTAGGAAATAAGTAAGTGATATAAAAAATAATAGAGGAAAAAAAGATTATGAGAAAGATCTCATAATCAAAAAAACATTTTCGACGATGTTTTGATTCTATAGAGAATCGGAAGTGATCTTATCATAGAATGCATTGAATATAAAGAATAATAGGTAGTTAATTTAGTAATGATCAATAATGCATTAAGAATTTAGGTCGGTCTTTTTCCTTTTAAATGTTATTTTATTTTCTTTTATATAATTTGATATGGAATATATAGTATTATGACAGATTCTCATAATTATTCCTTTTTTGGAAAAGAATCGGCAATAATCCTTCAGAGTAGTTCGAAAAAGGAGCCATATGTATTTCTTAGATGTATTAAAAAAAAGCAAAATGGTTCTTGGGAAAAATGGTCCAAAAGTGAAGGGAAAGTAATAAAATTCTCAATAGAAGAGATTATTATGATATTGAGAGTATTAAAGGGAGAACAGCAGTCTTGGTCTACTTATCATCGGTTTAATAAAAATCAATCCCAGATATCATTTAATATGCAAAATCATGAACAATTATTTATTTCAATTGATAATTATAAAAAAATGCTGGGTGTTGCTCAAATTGAAGTCTTTAAATTACTATTAAACCACATATTGAAAGAAAAAATTGAATTTTCTACAAATCTTAACTTAAATTATAAGGGGAAATCTGAAAAGCTTGAAAAAAGTAAAGATACAATCTATATTGAAGAGGAAATTAAGACCTAATAGTTAGTTATTTTTTTTTTTCCTATTTTTTAACTATTTGCAGAGAAAATCTATTATTTAGGTAATATGAAATAATTTAAACCATAAGAAAGACAAGAAAAAAGGGTGATCATGAGAAATTTCCCATGATCAAAAAGGTTTGGTGTTAGAAGTTCCCGAAATCCGAATCCAAAAAAAGAGGTAATTCTAAAATAGAGTTTTTAAGATTTAAAAAAAGAGAGATACTGAATTTATTGACAAATTAAAAAAATGCTTAGTGTCCTATAATTGTTAAGTTATACCTCCTCTCTTCGAATAGATCCTATAAAAGTATAATTCCCGAAATGCCCAGATATGATCTGTAATCCCAGCACTCATAAATGGTGTCTGTTTTTTCCATTTCTCAGAAAGCATGCTATTTTTTTTCCTCAAGGATTGATGGGGACGAATGAAATGATAATACCCAAAAAAAAGGTGCAATTGAGAGGAAAATAATTCCTTTTTCTTAGAAAACTGTAATGTCTTCCGTTGAAATCTACCATTTAGTTGTCGAATAGTAAGGTTATTTCGCTCAACAAACGTTGTATTAACAGAATTACTCACAGGAGAGTCTAAAAGAAGTCCTTTTACTTGAGTTGCGGTTCCGAAAATAAGATGAGTATCAATTTTTGTTACTCTGCCACGTTCTCGATATTTATGAACCTGTGTGTATATCAGTGATGATAGGATCTCCTTGATGGGTTTTCTTGGGCGACCTCGTTTTCCTGTTTTCGGAAAGGTTTTTTCAATTCCAAATTCTTCTATAATCGCACAAGTATAATGATCTAATTCATCACTTGTAAAATAAGGGATTTCCTCTGAAATGCAATCTCGAAGAGTATTGAGCAATTCTTTTGCTTTTGGAAGTGTTCTTTTTCCAATTGTATACGCTACAACAACTTTATGAATCGAATCAAAAGCAATCCAAATCCACGCATCTCCTAATTCACCTTCTATATATTCAAAGTCAGTTAAATTTTTTTGTTTTTTTTATAAAACTCCACATCTCATCTAATTGACATTCTTTTAGGGGATAGTTCTTAAGGA